>DASUVP010000275.1:0-3892 GCA_036378895.1 Sphingomicrobium sp. | reverse complement strand
CGGCTCATCACATCCTGGGGCTGGAGCAGGTCCCAAGGGTTTGGCTGTTCGCCAATTAAAGTGGTACGTGAGCTGGGTTCAGAACGTCGCGAGACAGTTTGGTCCCTATCTGCCGTGGGCGTCGATATTTGAGAGGAGTTGACCCTAGTACGAGAGGACCGGGTTGAACATGCCTCTGGTGGACCTGTCGTGGCGCCAGCCGCGCAGCAGGGTAGCTATGCATGGACGGGATAACCGCTGAAAGCATCTAAGCGGGAAGCCTCCCTCAAGATAAGATATCTCAGGACGGTCGAAGACCACGACCTTGATAGGCCGGGTGTGGAAGTGCGGTAACGCATGGAGCTAACCGGTCCTAATTGTCCTATTCGCGCTTGATGGATCCACACCATCATCGACAGGCCTGCAAAGGTCCGTCGGAAAAGCAGCTGGATAAATGCACGGTTTCTAGAACTTCTGTACGCCGTCACCATAGCTTGGTGACCATAGCGTCCGTGACCCACCCGATCCCATCCCGAACTCGGCCGTGAAACCGGACAGCGCCGATGGTACTACTGCTTAAGCAGTGGAAGAGTAGGTCGTCGCCAGGCTTTGCTGGCGGTGTGCGGAAGAAACCCATTCACGATGTTTCAAGGCCGCTGGGGGCGACAAGCTCGCGGCGGCTTTGTTGTTTGAGGCGCTTGCGCTTTGGACAAGGGCCACCAAATCAGCCCGCGTGAAGCGTGCCGATTTGACAGCTCAGCTGATGTTGGCGCGGGGTGGAGCAGCCCGGTAGCTCGTCAGGCTCATAACCTGAAGGTCGCAGGTTCAAATCCTGCCCCCGCAACCAACCAAAGCCCGCTTTCGAGCGGGCTTTTTTATTGCCTGCCGCTCAGTAGTTGTACGCGCGCTCGCCGTGGTCGCTGATGTCTAGACCCTCGCGTTCCCCGTCCTTGTCGTGACGAAGCGGCACAAGCTTGCGGACGATTGCGAAGCAGAGGGCCGAACCCGCCGCGGACCAGGCGATCGCGGTCCCGACGGCGGCGAGCTGGCGCAACAGCTGCCAGCCTAGCGAATAATCCTCCGCTCCATGACCGCCGAGCGCCGGCACGGCGACGAAGGCCGTGCCGATCGATCCAACGATCCCTCCGATGCCATGGATCCCGAACACATCGAGGCTGTCGTCTAGCCGCAGCCGGTTCTTGAGCGAGCCGACGAAGGCATAGCAGGCAATGCCGGTCACAGCCCCGAGGAGTATCGCTCCAACCGGCCCGCTGATGCCTGCTGCCGGCGTGACCGCGACCAAACCCGCAACCGCGCCCGATGCTCCGCCGAGCATGGACGGCTTGCCCGAAACCACGCGCTCCGCACCCATCCAAGCGAATATCCCCGCCGCGGGCGCTGCGAACGTATTGACCATCGCGACCGCTGCCGTCCCGTTTGCCTCGAGTGCGGAGCCGGCGTTGAATCCGAACCAGCCAACCCAAAGAAGTCCGACGCCGACCATGGTCAGGGCCAGCGAGTGCGGCGGCATTGCCTCCTTGAGATGGCCGATTCGAGCACCGGCGAAATAGACTCCGACCAGTCCTGCCACGCCGGAATTCACATGGACGACCGTGCCCCCGGCAAAGTCGATTGCGCCGAACGCGAAGAGGAATCCTTCGGGCGCCCAGACCATGTGGGCCAAGGGCGCGTACACGATCGTCAGCCAAAGCAAGGTGAACAGCATGATCGCCGAAAAGCGCACGCGCTCGGCCAGTCCACCGATGATCAGTGCCGCCGTGATCGCCGAGAATGTCATTTGGAAGGCGACGAAGACCAGCTCGGGAATGGCCTCGCCCGCGGTCGGAGTTGCCCAGGCAGCCGCGCCGTCGATTCCGGCGAGGCCAACCTTCGACAGTCCGCCCACGACAGCGTTCCCGTCGGCAAAGGAGAGCGAATAGCCCCATCCGATCCAGACGAGGATCGCGGCTGCGGCGATTCCGAGCGTCTGACTCATCACCGACAGCAGGTTCTTGGCACGGACAAGGCCACCGTAGAAAAGCGCGAGGCCGGGCAGGAGCATCATCAGGACCAGCGCGGTCGAAACCAGCATCCAAGCCGTGTCGCCGCTGTCGATCGTGAGCTCGCCGGCCATGCCACCCCCCGTCTTGCTGCACTGCACAAGCTAACGGGCGTGGAGCGCCGGGGTAGGTGAATCGTTCACGCTTCGATGCCCCGCGACCCCGCACCTGCGCCGATGGAGGCCCTGCTCGCCGCCGAGCTGCCGGACGGAGACGGCTGGCAGTATGAGCCCAAGTGGGACGGCTTCCGCTGCATCGCCCGCCGCGACGGCGACAAGGTGGACATGATTTCGCGGTCGGGCAAACCGCTCGGCCGCTACTTTCCCGAGGTGCTGGATATCCTCGCCAAGACGAAGGAGAAACGCTTCGTCCTCGATGGCGAGCTGATCATTCCGATCGCAGACCGCTTGGACTTCGAAGCGTTGCAGCTGCGCCTTCATCCCGCCGAGAGCCGCATCCGCAAGCTCGCGAAAGAGACGCCGGCGCTGCTGATGCTGTTCGACGTTCTGGAGGTCGGCGCGAAGAGCTTCGGTGAACGGACGCTGGGCGATCGGCGCAAGGCCCTGGAGAAATTCCACCGGGCCACTGCCGTCGACGGGCTGTTGCTCTCGCCCGCGACGGCCGACCGCGATGTCGCTCTGGGCTGGCTGAAGCGAAGCGGCGGAGCGCTCGACGGTGTCGTCGCCAAGCGGGTCGACCAGCCGTACCGCTTCGGCGAGCGGGCGATGGTCAAGGTCAAGCAGTTGCGGACGGCCGACTGTGTCGCCGGCGGCTTCCGCTACGCCGAGAAGAAGGCGGAGGTCGGCTCGCTCCTGCTTGGCCTGTATGACGACGAAGGCCTGCTTCATCACGTCGGTTTCACGTCCGCCATCCCCGCCAAGGAGCGGCCCGCGCTGACGAAGAAGCTTGAGGCGCTGATCGGGCCGCCGGGATTCACCGGCAATGCTCCGGGCGGTCCGAGCCGCTGGGCGACCGAGCGCTCGGCGGCGTGGAAGCCGCTTAAGCCCAAGCTGGTGGTCGAGGTCCGCTACGACCAGGTCACTGGCCGCCGCTTTCGCCACGGCACCGCGCTGCTGCGCTGGCGTCCCGACAAGGCGCCGAAGCAATGCACGTTCGAGCAGCTCGCTCCCGAGCTGAAGCCGTCCGAGATCGCGGAGCTTTTCGCGGCATGACTCAGGCCGATCTTTTCGCCGAGCCCCTTCTCCACGGCCTCGAATATCGTCAGGACTTCATCACGCCCGACCAGGAATCTGCGCTTATCGAGCACCTCCGGGCGATGGACCTGGCGCCCTTCCGCTTTCATGGCTGGACCGGCAATCGGAAGACGCAAAGCTACGGCTGGCGCTACGATTTCGACGATGCGAGCTTTCGGCCGACGGAACCCATTCCGGGCTGGCTTCAGCGGGTGCGCGACGATGCCGCCGAGTTTGCAGGCGTGGCACCTGATGACATCGCTCACGCGCTGATCGCGCGTTACGATCCGGGCGCGGGCATCGGTTGGCACAAGGACCGCAGCGTGTTCGACCGCGTCGTCGGCGTTTCGCTCGGCTCGCCCGCGACGCTGCGTTTCCGCCAGCGTGCCGGGTCAGGATTCCGCCGCTTCAGCCTGCCGGTCGAACCGCGCTCGGCCTACCTGCTGTCCGGCGAGGCGCGCCACGATTGGGAGCACCGCATCGTTCCCGGTGAGGAGCTTCGCTTTTCCATCACCTTCAGAACCTTGTCGGACTTGGGCCGGCGGAAAGCCGCAGAAGCTCAGCGCAGCTCGTAGCCCGCGAGGCACTCGGCAACCCAGCGGGCGGCGGTCAGTGCGCTTAGATCCGTCCCATCCAGCGGCGGGTCCCACTCGGTGAGGT
>DASUVP010000274.1:0-3641 GCA_036378895.1 Sphingomicrobium sp. | reverse complement strand
TGCCGCGGAGTCAGCTCGCCGATACCGGTAATCGTGTACTTCTCGGTCCCGTCTAGACCGTAAGTCTCGGCATTTTCGCCTGCGTTGAACTGCAGCGGGAGCACGCCCATGCCCACGAGGTTGGAGCGGTGGATGCGCTCGAAGCTCTCCGCAATTACCGCCCGGACGCCGAGCAGCACCGTGCCCTTGGCCGCCCAGTCGCGCGAGCTGCCCGTGCCATATTCCTTGCCGGCGATGACCACGAGCGGCCGTTCGTCCTGCTTGTAGAGCATTGCCGCGTCGTAAATCGGCATGACCTCGCCGGTAGGCGCGTAACGCGTGAAGCCGCCCTCGACATTCTCCAGCATCTTGTTGCGGATGCGGATGTTTGCAAACGTGCCGCGCATCATCACTTCATGGTTGCCGCGGCGGGAGCCGTAGCTGTTGAACTCGCCGCGCGGAACGCCGCGCTCCATCAGATAGCGGCCCGCCGGGCTGTCCGGCTTGATCGCACCGGCGGGCGAGATGTGGTCGGTTGTGATCGAATCCCCGAACACCGCCAGTGGCCGTGCCCGCTCGACGTCGCCCGGCGGGACCGGCTCCATCGTCATGCCGGTGAAGTAGGGCGGGTTCTGGATGTAGGTTGAAGTCGGAGGCCAACTGTAGGTGTCGCCGCCAGCAACCGGGATGGCCCGCCAGCGCTCGTCACCGCGATAGACGTCGGCATAACGGCTACGGAACATGTCCGAATGGACGTGGGCGTCGATCAGCGAACGGATCTCTTCGTTCGACGGCCAGATGTCCTTCAGGAACACCGGCTCGCCATTGCTGCCGATGCCGATCGGCTCGTGCACCAGGTCGGCACGGACCGTACCCTTCAGCGCGTAGGCGACCACCAGCGGTGGCGAAGCGAGATAGTTCGCGCGGCAATCCGGCGACACGCGGCCTTCGAAATTGCGGTTGCCGGACAGGACACTGACCGCGACGAGGTCGTTCTCGTTGATCGCCTTGCTGATCGGCTCGGCAAGCGGGCCGGAATTGCCAATGCAGGTTGTGCAGCCATAGCCGACGAGGTCGAACCCCATCGCGTCGAGATCCTCCTCGAGACCGCTGGCCTTGAGATAATCGGTGACCACCTGGCTGCCGGGGGCGAGGCTCGTCTTGACCCAGGGCTGGGGAAGCAATCCCTTGGCGCGCGCTTTCCGGGCGACAAGCCCGGCGGCAACCAGCACCGACGGGTTCGACGTGTTGGTGCAGCTGGTGATCGCGGCAATGACGACATCGCCATTGCCGACATCGAACTGCTCGCCCTCGACGGCGACGCGCGGGTCGTTGTGCTTCTTGTAGGTATGCTCCAGCTCGGCGTTGAACTGGTCGTCGACGTCGCTGAGCACAACCCGGTCCTGCGGACGCTTCGGCCCGGCGAGCGAGGGCTCGATGGTGCTCATGTCGAGATCGAGCGTGTCGGTGAACACCGGCTCCGGCGCCGAAGCGTCGCGCCACAGGCCCTGCGCCTGACAATAGGCGCGGGTCAGCTCGACGTCCTCGTCCGGACGGCCGGTCAGCCGCATATATTCGAGCGTCCGGTCATCGATCGGGAAGAAGCCGCAGGTCGCACCATATTCGGGCGCCATGTTGGCGATGGTCGCACGATCGGCGACGCTCATGCTGTCGAGGCCGGGACCGTAGAATTCGACGAAGCGGCCGACCACCCCTTTTGCGCGAAGCATTTGAGTCACGGTCAGGACCAGGTCGGTCGCGGTGATGCCTTCCTTGAGCGCGCCCGCCAGACGAAAGCCGACGACCTCCGGGATGAGCATCGACACCGGCTGGCCGAGCATCGCGGCTTCCGCCTCGATGCCGCCGACGCCCCAGCCCAGCACGCCGAGGCCGTTGATCATGGTCGTATGGCTATCGGTCCCGACGAGCGTGTCGGGAAACGCGACGTGTTCGCCATTGTCGTCCGTGTCCCACCATACCCCGCGGGCGATATGCTCAAGGTTCACTTGGTGGCAGATTCCGGTTCCCGGCGGCACGACCTTGAAATTGTCGAACGCGCCGCTGCCCCACTTGAGGTACTCGTAGCGCTCGCCGTTGCGGGCATATTCGAGCTCGACGTTGCGCTCGAACGCCTTGGGTGTGCCGAACTCGTCGACCATCACGCTATGGTCGATGACGAGGTGGACGGGCACCAGCGGGTTGATCTTCTGCGCATCGCCGCCGAGCTGCTTCATCGCGTCGCGCATCGCGGCGAGGTCGACTACCGCCGGCACGCCGGTGAAGTCCTGCATCAGCACTCGCGCCGGCCGATACTGGATCTCGCGGGCGATGCTCCGCTCTTTCTGCCAGTCGACCATGCACTGGAGATCCTCGCGGGTGACGGTCACACCGTCCTCGAAGCGCAGGAGGTTTTCGAGCAGCACCTTCATCGAGAAGGGCAGTCGGCTGATGTCGCCCAGCTGCTCCGCCGCCTTGGGCAGCGAGTAATATGCGTAGCTTCGCTCTCCGACGGTCAGGTTCGAGCGGGTGTTGAAGCTGTCCTGGCCGGTCGGAATCATTGAAGGGGTCCTGCGATGCTTGGGTCGTGGTGGCGGCTGCTAGATGGGCAGCGCGCTGGCCCTTAGCAATCCACCCTGAAGCCCGCAAACGGGCTCAAATCCAGCCGCGGCGCTTCAGGTACCAGAGAGGGGCGATCGCGCTGACCAGGATCAGCCCGAGCGCCCACGGATAGCCGAACAGCCACGAGAGCTCCGGCATATGCTCGAAGTTCATTCCATAGATGCCGGCGATCAGGGTCGGCGGCAGGAAGATGAGCGCAGCCCAGGAGAATAATTTCATCGCCGCGTTCTGCTCGATGCTGATCAGGCCGAGCGAGGCGTCGAGCAGGAAGGTGAGGTTGTCCGCCAGGAAACCGCTGTGGTCGACGAGCGAGCGGACGTCGCGGGCGAGGCTGATGACGCGGTCGCGAAGCTGATGACCCTTCTCCGACCGCATCTGTGTCGAGCTGGACAGGAAGCTCAGAAGGCGGGCTGTGCTGACCGCAGTCTCACGCACCTTGGCGAGGAGGATCTGCGTCCGGCCGATCCTCGTCAGCAAAGCGGTCAGCCGATCGGCGGGGATGCGCCGGGCGTCCGCCTTTTTCTGGAAGATGTGCGCGGAAATCCGCTCGATCTCCGCACCCACCGCCTCGAGTTCGTCGGCCATGCGATCGATGATCGAATCGAGCAGGTAATAAAGGGCCGTGATATTGTCTTCGACGAGCGCTTTGTCGCGCCGGGCATGGTGGGCGAATGCCCGGATCGGCTTGGGGGTCACGTAGCGAATGGTCACCAGCCGATCATTCGTGAGGACGAAGCCGATCGGATCGCTGTGCGGATTGCCGTCCTCCACCCCGTAGAGCGCCGTCAGGGTCATGTAGAGCGCGCCATTTTCCTCGTAGAGGCGGCTCGACGGCTCGATCTCGCTCATGTCCTCGCGCGTCGGCACCTGAACGCCGACGCATTGCTCGACGAGCTTGTCCTCGTCGCGCGTCGGCTCTTCAAGGTCGATCCAGGTCGCGTTGTCGGGGATGCTCTGTCCCTTGGTCGCGTCGATGACGCTCCCGTCGCAATTTGGTCCGTAAGCCCTCAGCATTGCGGCGTTGATCGGTCCAACAGCAATGC
>DASUVP010000273.1:0-4845 GCA_036378895.1 Sphingomicrobium sp. | reverse complement strand
CAGCCACTTCCTCGAGCCGAATACGCCGATCGTCACCTTTTACATGCGTGGACAGGCGGGCGATCGCTGGTCGAGCCTCGGTTCGCTTCCAGCGGGGAGCCTCAAAGGCAAGCCGCTCTACGTCCTGACTGGCGGCCGAAGCGCCAGCGCGGCCGAGGAATTCGTCGGCCATGTCGGCGGCTACAAGATCGGCGAACTGGTCGGCGAGAAGACCGCCGGCGCGGGCTATCGCAACGAATTCTTCCCCGTCGCTGGCGGCTACGTAATCAGCGTCTCGGTAGGACGCGCGGTCCTCGCCTCGACCGGCAAGGATTGGGAAAAGGTCGGCATCGCTCCGACGATCCCGGCCAGCCAAGCTGACGCGCTCGAGGTCGCGCAGATCCATGCGCTTCGGAAGCTCGCGTCCACTGCGACCGGCCGCGACAAGGAGGTCTTCGAGGGCAGTGCACAGGTGCTGGAGGCGCAGCTGAAGCCCGTTTCGACCTCGCTCCCGCTGCCGCAGTATGTCGGCGTTTACGGCGTCCGCCACATCACCAACGAGGGCGGAAAGCTCATCTTCCAGCGCGAAGGCGGGCCGAAGGGCCAGCTCGTGGCTGTCGGTCCCAACGAATTCGCCTTCATTGCCGACCCGATGCAGCGCGTGAAGTTCAAGACCGCCGGCAATACGGCGACCGAGCTTCAGCTCATCCGCAGCGACGGAAGCACGGCGGTGGCGGCGCGCAACCCGTAGGCGCAGCGCCTATTTCATCAGGACAAGCTCCTCCGACATGGTCGGATGAAGCGCGACGGTCGCGTCGAAGTCGGCTTTCTTGAGCTTGGCCTTCACTGCGATGGCCGCAGCCTGAAGGATCTCCGGAGCGTCGGGGCCGATCATGTGAACGCCGACGACCTCGTCAGTCTCGCCGTCGAGCACGAGCTTGTACAGCGAACGCTCGTTGCGTCCCGCAAGCACGTTCTTCATTGGCCGAAAGTCGGATGTGAAGGTCTTCACCGTCCCGAGCCGGTTGCGCGCCTGCCCCTCGGTCATGCCCACGCCCGCGAGCGGCGGGTGGCTGAACACGGCGCTCGGGATGCAATTATAATCGACGCGGTGCGGCTTCTTGCCGAAGAAGGTGTCGGCGAACGCTTGCCCCTCACGGATTGCGATCGGCGTCAACTGGACGCGGTTGGTGACGTCGCCGACAGCGAAGACCGACGGGACATTGGTGCGGTTCTCGTCATCGACCTTGATCTCGCCCTTCTCGCCGACTTCGATGCCGGCGGCCTCGCAACCGAGGTTTTCGACATTCGGCTGGCGTCCGACGGCAAACAGCACCTGGTCCGTCTCGATGTCGTCGCAACCCGTCATCCGAACGTGGAGCGAACCGTCCTCGCGCCTCTCGATGGCATCGATTGTCGCGTGGAACTTGAAGTTGATGCCCTTACGGACGGAAATCTGCATAAGGCGGTCGACCACCTGCTGGTCGTAGCCACGAAGCAGGACGTCGGTGCGGTTCACCAGGGTGACGTGGCTTCCGAACTGATGGAAGATGCCGGCGAACTCGTTGGCGATGTAACCGCCCCCTACGATGATGATCCGATTCGGCAGCTCGGCGAGATGAAATGTCTCGTTGGAGCTGATCGCGTGCTCGATGCCCGGAAGGTCTGGCATCAGCGGCCGCGCGCCGGTCGCGATCAGGATCTTGCCGGCGGTGACGGTCTTGCCCGAGGCGAGCTGAACGCTGTTCGGCCCGGCCAAAGTCGCGCGCTCCTTGAAGATCGTTACGTCATGATTGGTGAGCGTCTCGGTGTAGGCGCCCTCAAGCCGTCCGACCTCGCTGAGCACATTATCGCGCAGCACCGACCAGTCGAAGCGCTTTTCGGGGACGTCCCAGCCGAACATCGCGGCATCATCGAGATCCTCGGCGAAATGCGCGCCGTAGACGAGCAGCTTCTTCGGGACGCAACCGCGGATGACGCAGGTCCCGCCGACCTTATGCTCCTCGGCGATCGCAACCCGCGCTCCGTAGGCCGCCGAAACGCGGGCCGCTCGGACTCCGCCCGAGCCGGCACCGATCACGAACAGGTCAAAGTCGGCCATTCAATCCTCCGAAACGGCGCTTCTGACGCAGGACGCGCTCCCGTTCCAATGTCATCTATGCATCGGTGCGATGCGTTGCGACCTTACAGGCCCGCCCGCTCGATCAGGCTCCGCGTGGAGGGGTCGAAGCTTTCGTCTCCGGCCTCGTCCAGCTTGCGGGCGATTTCCTTGCCGAGCTCGACGCCGAACTGGTCGAACGGGTTGATGCCGAGGAGCACGGCGTTGGCGAACGTCCGGTGCTCGTAGAAGGCGATAAGTGCGCCGAGCGTTCGTGCGTCTAGACGGTCGAGCAAGATGGTCGAGCTGGGACGGTTGCCGGCATAGCTGCGGTGCGGGTCGTCGCTCTTCTTTCCCCGCATCAGCGCCGCGCCCTGGGCGAAGGCGTTCAGGAGCAGCTGGCGGTGGTGATCAGGCGGCAGTGAATCCTCCGCCTCGGTCACTGCAAGGAACTCGACCGGGACTGTCACTGTGCCCTGATGCAACAATTGGAAGACTGCATGCTGGGCGTCGGTGCCGGTTCCGCCCCAGGTGACCGGCGCCGTCGGCTGGCCGACGAGCGTTCCGTCGATCTTCACCGACTTACCGTTCGATTCCATCTCCAGCTGCTGGAGATAGAATGGCAGGAGTCGGAGCCTTTCATCATAGGCGAAGGCGCCGCGCGTCTGGCATCCGAAGCGGCGCACGTAGAGCCGGTCGATAAAGGCCGCGATCAGCGGCGCGTTTCGAGCCGGTTCGGCATAGCGGAAGTGGCGGTCCATTTCCGCCGCCCCTTCCAGCAACTCCTCGAAAGCGCCCCAGCCCAGCGCAAGCGCCGCCGACAGGCCGACAGCGCTCCACAGCGAGTAGCGGCCACCTACGCCTTCGCCGAACTGCAGGATCCGGGTCTCGTCAATCCCGGCCTCGAGCGCGGCCTCGGGCCGGGCGGTCACCGCGATGACTCGGCCGAAAGGATCGTCGACGCCTGCTTCGCGCATCCAACGGAGCGCCGCATTCAAATTCGCCATCGTCTCGGCGGTCGTGAAGGTCTTGGACGCGGCCACGACCAGGGTCGTAGCGGGGTCGAGGGTCCGCACCGCATCGTCGAAGGCTTCCCCATCGATGTTCGACAGGAAGCGAACATTGAGCCGCGCATTGTGCCGGCCAAGCGCATCGACAAGGAGCGCCGGACCGAGAACCGAACCGCCGATCCCGATATGCAGGATGCCCGTGACGTCTCCGAATGCGCCGGCCTCGATCGCATCGACGAGGGCCCGCATTCTTTCCCGACGCGCTGCCGCTAGCTTCACCGCTTCAGGCGATCCCGTTCCTCGCTCGGCCACATGGTCGGCGGGCCGCCCCTCGGTCGGGTTCACGATCTCGCCGGCGAAAAGCGAGTCCCGCGCCGGCGCGAAGTCCTCCGCCTCGGCGATCGCAATGAAACGATCCAGAAGGCCCGCGTCGAGGTGCGTCTTCGACCAGTCAAAGTAGATGCCGCCCAACTCCAGGCTCATCGACGAAAGCCGGTCCCCGTCGCGCTCGAATAGGGTTTCGAGCGGCTGGATGTCATAACTGTCGATCGCGTCCCAATCTGTCATGCGCGGCGTCATAGTCGGCACAGAAGCAAAAACCATCCCCGCTTGACGCGCCGCATCGCGCCCGAAAGAAGCGTCGGCGATGGCATTCAGCTATGCTCGGCGGCCGGGCGCACAGACCGACAGGAAGGACCGCCGCGGCGGCCTGCTGCGCCTCATCGTCTCCGTTCTGCTCATTGCCTGGGTGATCCGCAGCTTCGTCTTCGCTCCCTTCAGCATCCCGTCCGGATCCATGCTGCCGACCCTGTTCATCGGCGACTATGTGATGGTTGCGAAATGGCCGTACGGCTTCTCGCGGGTGAGCTTTCCGTGGGGCTTTCCGTCCTTCGACGGCCGCATCTTCAGGAATCTGCCCGAACGCGGCGACGTGGTCGTCTTCCGCGCTCCCGGTACGAACGAAGACTTCGTCAAGCGCGTGATCGGCCTTCCCGGGGATAGGATCGAGGTCCGGGGCGGAATGCTGGTGATCAACGGCCGCCCCATCCCGCGCCAGCAGGCAGGCACGTTCGCGATGCCCGTTTCGGCGAACAGCCCGTGCCGCGTCGTCGGGGGCGCCACACCCATGACTTCGCCGACCGACGATGGCGGGATCGCGTGCCTCTACCCCGTATTTCGTGAGAACTTGCCGGACGGCCATTCGCATTTGGTGATCGACCAGGTCGACAATCCTCGCGCCGACTCTGTGGCGCCCACCGTGGTCCCCGACGGCCATGTCTTCCTGATGGGCGACAACCGCGACGACAGCCTCGACAGCCGCTTCTCGACGGCGGAGGGCGGCATCGGCTTCGTTCCGGTGGAGAATCTGATAGGCCGCGCGACCTTGATCTTCTGGTCGACCGACGGGACGGCGGAATATGCCAAGCCCTGGACCTGGTTCACCGCGCTCCGCCGTGACCGCATCGCCAGCGGCTTCAACGGGCAGGAAAGATGAGCGACCTTCGCACCTTCCTGCGGACGACGCTCGGGCACGACCCGAAGGACCTCGCGCTCTTCGAGCGCGCGCTGACCCATTCCAGCGTCGGCAAGGAAAGCTACGAGCGGCTCGAATATCTCGGCGACCGCGTCGTCGGTCTCGTCATCGCCCGGTGGCTTTATGAAAAGTTCGACAGGGAGCCCGAAGGCAAGCTGTCGCGCCGCTACAATGTCCTCGTCTCGCGCGAGACCTGCGCCGAGATCGGGCGCGCGCTCGGGCTT
>DASUVP010000272.1:0-2755 GCA_036378895.1 Sphingomicrobium sp. | reverse complement strand
AATGTCGCGACTGCCGGCGCTGCCGGTGATCGCGCCCAAGTGCCGGTTGCAGCCGGTCTTCGTCGAGGATCTGGCGAAGGCCATCGCCCGCGCGGCCATCGAGCCCGCGAAACATGGTGGCAAAACCTACGAGATCGGGGGCCCGCAGGTGCTCACGATGCGTGAGTTCACCGTCGCGATCCTGAAAGCGGCGGCCCGCGATCCCGGTTTGATCGATGTTCCCAACCCCGTTGCTTCGGCGATTTCCTGGCTTGGCTTCCTTCCGGGCGCACCGCTCACCCGCGACCAGTGGCTCATGCTCCAGCGCGACAATGTCGCCGAGGGCCCCGGCCTCGAAGCCTTCGGGATCCGCCCGACACCGTTCGGGGCGGTCGCTCCGGAATGGCTCGGAATGTACGGCGGCAACCGCTTCGCCCGGCGCCGCGTCAACATCACCGCGACGCACTAGCCGGTGCCGATCCTCCTCCTCGTCATCATCCTCGGCATCGTCGAGGGGGTCACCGAGTATCTGCCCGTCTCCTCGACCGGCCACCTGATCCTCGCCACCGAGCTCCTCGGGTTCAAGGCGGACGACTGGGCGGTGTTCAACATCGCGATCCAGCCGGGCGCGATCCTCGCCATCGTCGTCCTCTACTGGCGCACGTTCTGGGAGATGCTCACCGGCCTGTTCCAGCGCTCGCCGAGCGCATGGCGGTTCGTTCGCAACCTGCTCGTGGCGTTCGTCCCGGCCGTCGTCATCGGCCTCGCCATCGGCGATTATATCGAGCTGCTGCTGGGCAATGCCGTGGTCGTCGCCTGGGCGCTAATCATCGGCGGCATCGCCATCCTCCTCATCGAGAAACTATCGAAGCCCACCGACTGCGGCGGAGTCGCCAACGTCACCCTGCGCCATTCGATCGGCATCGGGCTCGTCCAGTGCCTGGCGATGATCCCGGGCGTCAGCCGCTCCGGCGCGACCATCCTCGGCGCGATGAGCTTCGGCGTCGACCGCAAGACGGCGGCCGAGTTCAGCTTCTTCCTCGCCGTCCCCACGCTCACCGGCGCGACCGCGCTGCAGCTGTTCAAGCATTGGGACGATATCCCGACGGACCAGTTCGCCTGGATCGGCCTCGGCAGCCTCGTTTCCTTCGTCGTCGCCGTCGTCGTGGTGAGGGCGTTCATCGCAATAGTGACGCGCTACGGATTCGGGCCGTTCGCCTGGTACCGCATCGTCGCCGGGACCGCCGCGCTCGTGTGGCTCGCGGCCCGCTGATTCATCTGCCGTTCATCGGCTGCTAAGGTGTTTGGGCGTTAGAAACCAGCGAGTTGATGCTCTCAGGACCCCTACGATGCGCCTTGCCCTGATCGCCTTGCCGCTAGCAGTATTGACCTCGCCCGCGTTCGCGCAAGCGGCACGGCCACCGGCAGCGCCGGAGACGATCCAGCTTCCGCCCGAGCTGACCGATCCCAAGTGGGCCGACCGGCTGACCGACGCGATGGCCGCCATGTCGAAGGTTTTTATCGAGCTACCGGTCGGAGAGGTCGAAGCGGCGATCGAAGGTCGCAAGCCGACGGCAGCCGACAAGCGCCGCACGATCCGCACCGAGACGAGGATGTCGGAGCGGGAAATCCGTCAGCAGATCGAGGAAACCCGCCCGGCGATGAAGGCCGGGATGAAGGCCCTCGCGGCGGCTCTTCCCGCGATGATGAAGGGCATGTCGGACGCCCAGCGCGAGTTCGAACGCGCGATGGCGAACGTGCCTCGTCCCGATTATCCGCGGCGCTGACGCCGAGCGCCTAGACGCGGACGCTGCCCGCGCTAAAGCTGCCCCGCCATGTGGCAGCTGTTCCAATTCCCGCTTTGCCCTTTTTCCAGGAAGGTCCGGCTAGTCCTGGCCGAGAAGGGCATTGCCGCGGAGCTGGTGCGCGAAAACCCATGGGAACGGCGCGACGAGTTCATGGACCTGAACCCGGCAGGCGAGACGCCGGTGATGGTCGAATCCGACCAGGGGATCACGCTCATCGGGTCGCAGCCGATCGTCGAATATTTCGACGAGACGGTCGACCGGATGCCGATGATCCACGGCAATGCCGCGCTCCGGGCCGAGATCCGGCGCCTAGCCGAATGGTTCGACGAGAAGCTCTACCGCGAGGTCGTCGAGCCGCTGATGAACGAGCGGATGCGGAAGCGCCTCGTCAGCAAGGAAAGTCCTGACACGCGGATCCTCCGCGAGGCGATGCGGATCGCCAACAACCATCTCGATTATGTCGACTATCTGCTCGACCATCGCCGCTGGCTCGCGGGACCGGGCTTGAGCCTCGCCGACTTTGCCGCGGCTGCGCACCTCAGCGTGATCGATTATCTCGGAGCGCTCGACTGGCGCGGCCACAAGCAGACCAAAGTCTGGTACGCCGTCATGAAGTCGCGGCCCTCGTTCCGGCCCCTACTGGGTGAACGGATGGAGGTGATCGTCCCGCCGCAACATTACGACAAGGTCGACTTCTAGGACCGCCTTCGAGTCGACATTGGACGCTGGAGCGCTAGTGTTCCGCCGTTCTTTCGGGGGAAGTTCGATGGCTCGCTCTCTTCGCTTCGCTTTCGGTGTCGTTCTCGCCGCTCTATCCAGCCCGTCGCTCGCGCAGCAAGGGCCGGACCACGCTCAGGCGCGCCAGATTTTCGAGAAGATCATCACTTACAGAACCTCACAGGGCCAGGGCCAGGTTCCCGCCATGGTGAGCTATTTGGAGACCGTGCTTCTGGACGGCGGCGTCTCCG
>DASUVP010000271.1:0-5880 GCA_036378895.1 Sphingomicrobium sp. | reverse complement strand
GCATTGGCGTCGTTGCCGACGAAGCTGCCGTTGGGCTGGCCGAGCCAGTCGGTGGTCTGCCCGGTGCTTCCGTTGCGCCACAGAAGATCGTCGCGGCCGTCGCCGTTGAAGTCTCCGATGCCCTCCACCTGCCAAGTCGTCGGAATGGTGGTGTAGAAGTTGGTGTCGTTGCCGACGAAGCTTCCGTTGGCCTGGCCGAGCCAGTTGGTGATCTCGCCGGTGGTGGGATTGCGCCACAGGAGATCGGCGAGGCCGTCTCCGTTGAAGTCGCCGCTACCGGCAATCTGCCAGCTGGTCGGGATCGTCGTCCAGAAGTTCGCTGCATTGCTGGCGAAGCCGCCATTGGCCTGCCCCAATGAATTCGTCACCGCGCCGGTATTGTCGCGCCACAATATGTCGCTGCGCCCATCGCCGTTGAAATCGCCGGTCGCGGCTACCTGCCAACTGGTGCCGATGGTGCTCAATGCATTGGCGTCGTTGCCGACGAAGCTGCCGTTGGCCTGGGCGAGCCAGTTGGTGGTTTGCCCGGTGCTTCCGTTGCGCCACAGCAGATCGTCACGGCCGTCGCCGTTGAAGTCGCCGGTGCCGACCACCTGCCAGCTGGTCGGAATGGTAGTGTAGAAGTTGGTGTCGTTGCCGACGAAGCTGCCGTTGGCCTGGCCGAGCCAGTTGGTGATCTCGCCGGTGGTGGGGTTGCGCCACAGGAGGTCGGCACGGGCATCGCCGTTGAAATCCCCGGTGCCGATCACCGACCAGCTGGTCGGAATCGTCGTCCAGAAATTCGCCGCGTTGCTCGCGAAGCCGCCGTTGGCCTGGCCGAGCGAATTCGTGATCGCGCCGGTGTTGTCGCGCCACAATATGTCGCTGTACCCGTCACCGTTGAAATCGTTTTCCGGAATGGCCTGAAGACGAATCTCGATCCCGCCGGTTTGGACGGCTCGGACGACAAGTCGGCCGGGTCCCAGATTGTCGACGGTAACCGATCCTCCGTTATAGATGATTGTCGACCCGACAACGCTGACGTTCGCAGTCGCCAGGTTCAAGTCCGTGATCTGAATCCGATCTCCGGGCAGGAAATCGGTGATAGTGTCGCCGTTGAGACCAGCGGCGGTGTCCCTGAAACGGTCAACGTCGTCCCCGCCGGTCAGCGTATCAATCCCGCTGCCGCCGGTAAGTATGTCGTCGCCTGAGCCGCCGATGATGGTGTCGTTGCCCGCGTTCCCGGTCAGTTGGTCGTTTCCGCCCAATCCGGAAATGACATCGTCAATGTCACTGCCGATAATGTTATCGTTTTGGTCGGTTCCAGTCAGCGTCGGCATCAAACTCTCCCACATGGGCCAAACCCGGCCCAGGTAAGCGGGCGGGCGATCTCGACTAACTCCGAATTAACGGCTTTGCTCCGGCGAGTATATAGAGCCTCGGAAAATTCTGAATATCTTCCGTAACTTAAGTGGGGCGGGATTCGTCCCAAAGCGGAACAGAACTTGGCTGGGGCGGCAGGATTCGAACCTGCGAATGCCGGTACCAAAAACCGGTGCCTTACCACTTGGCGACGCCCCAGCAGGCGGCCCGTCGATGCGGGGAAGGCGCGCTTATAACCGCCGCTTGCCGCAAGGAAACCCCAACTTCGCACCGCAGCCCGGTCTCTGCTAAAGGGCCGGCATGGCCGAAACCCGGATCCGCGACTTCCACGCGCACATCTATTTCGATGCCGACCAACTGGACCGTGCGCAGCGCGTCGCCGAGGCGGCACGCGCCCGCTTTGGCGTCCCGGTCGGCCGCTTCCATGCCGTTCCCGTCGGCCCCCACCCCCGCGGAAGCTGCCAACTGACGGTCCGACCCGAACAGTTCGGCGAGTTCGCGCAGTGGATCGCGCTCAACCGCGACGGGCTGACGATCTTCGCCCATACCAGCACGGGCGAGGATTTCGCCGACCATACCGAGCATGTGATCTGGTTCGGGCCGAGCGAGACGCTCGACCTCTCCATCTTCGCCGAAGCGCTTTAGCTGACCTGTTCCGTCCAGCCGTAGGGATCCGGCGCGTCGCCGCGCTGGATGTCCACGAGCGCCGACCGCAACCGCAGCGTCAGCGGACCGGACGACTGGCCACCGATCGTGAACTCTCCGTCGAGGCCCTTCACGCGCCCGATCGGAGTCACCACCGCTGCAGTCCCGCAAGCGAACGCCTCGGTCAGCCGGCCGCTAGTCGCATCCGCCTTCCACTGATCGATGGAGTAATTCTCCTCGCGGACGGCAAGGCCCATGTCGCGAGCCAGTGTCAGCAGTGAATCGCGAGTGACGCCGTGGAGGATCGTGCCGTCCAGGGGCGGAGTCTGCACGGACCCGTCCTCGAACACGAAGAAGACGTTCATCCCGCCGAGCTCTTCGACCCAGCGCCGCTCTACCGCGTCGAGGAAGACGACCTGGTCGCAGCCGTTGCGGATCGCCTCCGCCTGGGCGACTAGGCTGCCCGCGTAATTGCCTCCACACTTGGCCTCGCCGGTCCCGCCGGGAGCAGCGCGCACATATTCGCGCGTCACCCACAGCGACACGCTCGGAGCATCGTTCTTGAAGTAGGCCCCGACCGACGATGCGATCACCGCATAGATGAACTCAGTCGAAGGCCTCATTCCCAGAAACGAGCCGTTCGCGATCATGAAGGGTCGCAGGTAAAGCGAACCGTCCTCGGTGCTCGGGATCCACTCCTTGTCGGCGCGGACCAATGAGCGCACGGAATCGAGGAACATGTCCTCGGGCAGCGGGGGCATGGCCATGCGGATCGCCGACTTGGCGAACCGCCGCGCGTTGGCATCGGGACGGAACAGCGCCGCGCCTCCGCCAGGTCGGCGATAGGCCTTCATCCCCTCAAAGATTTCCTGCGCATAGTGGAGGACCGGCGAGGCCGGATCCATCAGGAACGGCGTGCGGGCCGTTATGCGCGCGTCGTGCCAGCCCTCATGCTCGTCATACTCGATGATCGCCATGTGGTCGGTGAACACGCGGCCGAAGCCGGGGTCAGCGAGGAGTTTCGCCCGTTCGTCGGCGGGGACGGGTTTTTCCGCCGGCTCGAAGGTGAGACGGGTATCCTCAGCCTCGTAGATTTCACCGATCATGAATGCCGCCCTTTCAGCGTTGGCGACTAGGACAGAGGGGCCTCGCTAGCAAGTTTCGGCCCCTTCGCTTCCTCGGCGAGTTCGGCGGCACGACGCGATGCCGCGCTGATCGTCAGCGAGATGAGCTTGTCGAGCACGTCGTCGCGCCCGAGCACCGCAAGTCCAGCCTCGGTCGTACCGTTCGGGCTGGCGACGCGCCGGACGATCTCATCCATGCTCTCCCGGGTTGCGGCGGCCATCCAGGTGGTTCCGAGCGTCGTTTCCAGGGCGATCGTTTTCGCCAGGTCCTCCGAAAGCCCGCGGTCGACGCCGGCCTTACCAAGAGCGTCTATAAAGCGGGCGACGTAGGCCGGTCCCGCACCTGCTACCGAGCCGACGGCGGCGAGACCGTCCTCGTCATTCGTCCACAGCGCGTAGCCAAGCTGCGCGAAAAACTGCGAAAGCTCGTCATGGAGCTCGCCCGGCAGCTCTTCGCCGTGAAGCGCGATCACACCGCGGCGAACTGAGACTGGAAGGTTCGGAAGCGCGCGAACGATCGCGCCGGCGGTCCAGAACTTGCTGCGCAAAGTCGCGACTTCGACTCCGGCGAGGATGGAGACGACGACCGTCTGTTGGGTGAGGTGCGGAGTCAGCCGGGCAACGACCTCGTCGAGCTGCTGAGGCTTGCAACCCAGGATCACTAGCCTCGGCGACGGTCCCGCCTCGCCATAGTTAGACACGACGCGAAGGCCTTCGACCGGCCTGCCACTCGGGCGAATGACCACCGCATTGCTGAAGTCCGCGCCGGCGGAGCGCCAGCCTTCGACCATTGCTCCGGCCATGTTGCCGCAGCCGATGAACCAGATGGGATTGAGCGTCAGGGCTTAAGCCTCCCCATGCGTGTCGATGAGAGCCGCAGCGATCGCTTCGCCGGGCGATTTCCCGCCCCACAGCACGAACTGGAACACGGGGTAGAAGCGCTCGCACTCCTCGAGGGCGGCTTCGATGATGGCTTCCGCCTGGTCGAGCGTCAGCCCTTCGTTCTCCCGTGTGTCGAGGATGGTCGCGTGGCGGAAGACGATGAGGCTCGATCCCGACCACATCTCGAAATGACCGAGCCACAATTGCTCGTTGATGAGGCCAAGGGCCTCGTAAATCGCCTGCCTTTTCTCAGGCGTGGACTTGATGTCGGGGAAGGCCAGGAACTGCAGAACCTGGTCTTCCGGCCGCCAGACGCCGCGGAGCTCGTACTGGGTCCAGCTGCCCGTCGCCGAAGCGACGATCTCGCCCTCGCCAGAGCGTTCGCACGCCCAGCCGCGAGCCTCGAAATATTGTTCGAGGACCTCGATTGGAGCGCCGTCGTCGCGCTCTTCCTGGACTTCTTCGTCGGTCAGGATCACGCCTCCGGGCTGCCCTTCGGCTTGGCCGAACGCTTCGGGGCTGAAGCCGCCTTAGCTTCGAGCGCGGCGATACGGCTCTTCAGCGCTCCATTCTCATCCCGGGCGGCGGCGGCCATCGCCTTCACCGCCTCGAACTCGTCCCGGCTGACGAAATCGGCGCCCGCCATCCACTCGCGCATCTTCTCGCGCATGGACGATTCAGCCTCGCGGCCCATCCCGGCCATGGTCCCGGCGACACCGTTCACCATCTTCACGAAGTCGTCGAACAGCTTGTTCTCGGACTGCATTTCATTCTCCTCCACCCTGCCCGAAGGATGTGAGCGACGCGATCGGACATTGGATTGCGGCAAGTACCGCAGCCGCGAAGCACAACGCGACTAAATAGGGAAGCCCTCAAGCGACTGCCAGTGGCAGGGTTCAGCGGAGTGCGATTGCTTTCATGTGAAGGGCACTCTCTTCGGGAAGCAGTACCTTCAGCTTCTTGCGCTGGAAATCGATCGAGACCCGGTCGAAGCTCCGAAGCGCGTTCATCCCGAGCAGAAGCGCGGGCTTATCGTCGAGATTGAGCCGGCGGAACGCATGCGAGTCGGCGAAGACCACCGGCATGTTCTTCAGCTTGATGCCGCCGATCTCCAGCTCGCGGACGATCGTATACTCGCCCATGATCATTTCGCCGGTGACCGACTGAAGCTCGACCTGCCCGGTGCGCTTTATGCGCCCGCCGCGGCTCAGCTTCTCGCGCAGCTGCATGTTGCCGATCGAGACCTGCGCCCCCGTGTCGACGACAAGGGTGAGCGGGATTCGCTCGGCATGTGCCTGGGTAAGGATCAGCCGGCCGTTCCTGACGCGGGCGGTCACGATGATCGTGTCCTTGTCCTCGGGGACGTGCGTGTTTGCCGGAACGATGGTCAGCGTCTGCTTGCGGAAGTCGAAGAGGACTCGCTGCGAGCGGAGCGAGTCCAGCCCAAGGATCCCGTCGGCGCCCATATGCTGGGAATCGAGGAGAGCGGCATCGACGTTCCGGACCTGCTTCGCCGTGATGTCCAGCGACGGGACGTTGGCGGTCTCGATCCGCGATTCTCCCGTCACGCTATGGAGCGTGGTCCCCTTGCGATCGCCGAGGCGCAGCTGGCGGGCGAGGTCGGAGGAGATGGCGGTGCGGTCCGCCCCCGTGTCGATCAGGAAACGATACGGACCGTGCCCGGCGACGAGCACAGGCACCGTCATCCGGTCGTGGCCGTCTCCCTTGAAGCGGAGATCGGTGGCCTGCGTCGTTCGATCGACCTGGTCCGGCTGGGATACGGCTTCATACTCCTGCGTCCTGACCGGAGAGACGTCGGTCCTGACCCCCGAAACCGGAAGCTTGAGGGTCTGCGCGGCAAGCGGGA
>DASUVP010000270.1:0-9290 GCA_036378895.1 Sphingomicrobium sp. | reverse complement strand
GAACGTCTAGGCTTAGAGCGCGCTCGAAACGTTGTTGAACGTCGTTCCGAGCTTCTGGCCGACACTCGTCATCGCGCCGATAGCAGCGACGGCAATCAAGGCGGCAATCAGGCCGTATTCGATCGCGGTAGCGCCACGGCTGTCATTAATCAGCTTGATGAAACGCTTGATCATTTCTGGTCTCCCAGTCTGTGTCGCGCGAAGGACCTGATTACTCTTGGGCACAAAGTCGTGACCGCGCTTATGGCGTTTTGCGCCGGGATTGGTTTCCAATTCGCTAAGCGGGCAGGTTCCCAAACATTAACCGCTCGGGCGCAACGCAAAAAAACGGCGGCGCTGTCGCCAGCGCCGCCGCCCTTTTAACGAGTCGATGCTTAGAGAGCGCTCGAAACGTTATTGAAAGTCGTGCCCAGCTTGGTGCCGATGCCGCGCATCGCACCAATCGCCGCAACGGCGATGAGAGCTGCGATCAGACCGTATTCGATGGCCGTCGCACCCTTGCTGTCGTTCATCAGCTTGACGAACCGCTTGAACATTTCTGGTCTCCTGTCCTCGAAGTCGGGAGCGTACCCCCATTAGTCCCTGCCCAAATTCGTGCAGGTCGACCTTGGAAATAGGAGTCGGGAATTGAGAAATGCTTAAGGCGAGAGGTTGATAAACATTAAGAAATTCAACTCACTCGAACAGCTTCTCAAGCTCGCGGATGACTTCGCGGAGCGGCTCCGCGCCTTCGCTCCACTCGTCGGGAAGCGGGCTTTCGCGTTCGCGGCGTGGCTGCGTGCGCTCAGGAACCCGGAACTCGTCCGGGAGATCGGGCCCGCTTCGCCCGTCGACTGACAGCGCCGAGACCATGAAGTTGCGCCAGATCTGCGCCGGGACAGTTCCACCGCTGACCTTGCGGCCGAGCGGCTTGTCATCGTCTCTTCCCACCCACACGCCGACGACCAGGTTGCCGGCGAACCCGATGAACAGCGCATCGCGATTGTCCTGGCTGGTGCCGGTCTTGCCGAAAGTCGGGACGGCGAGCGCCGCCCGCTTGCCGGTCCCGTGATTCGCCGCGGCGTAAAGCAAGTCGAGCATCGGCGCCCAGTCGCGGCGCGAATCCATTCTTCCGCCTGACCTCAGCAGGCCTCCGAACCGATCCGAGTCGGCTTCCGGCAGGCCACGAGCGCGGATCGGATAGCGGCCGCTGGCGACGGCGGCATAAGCGGACGTCAGCTCGAGCAGGCTGACCCCCGCCGTTCCCAGCGCGACGCTCGGGGAATTGGGGAGCGGAGTCGTGACCCCCAGCTCGCGCGCGGCACGCATCACGTTGGTGCGGCCGACGCTTTCGGAAAGCCGGACCGTCGCGGCATTGCTCGACCGGGCGAACGCCTCGCGCAGGGTGATCTCGCCGCGATAGACCCCGTCGTTGTTGGCCGGGGTCCAGCCGTCGATGGTGATCGGGCGGTCCTCGATCATGCTGTCGGGAGTCCAGCCGGCGCGCAGCGCGGCGAGGTAGACGAACAGCTTGAATGCGGAGCCCGGCTGGCGGCGCGCTTGGGTCGCCCGGTTGAACGGGCTGTCCTTGTAGCTCTTGCCGCCGACCATCGCGACGACGCGGCCGTCGGGGCGCATCGCCACCAGCGCCACCTGCATGTCGCCGGCAGCAGCCTGCGACACGGCGCGGACGGCGATGCGCTGAAGGTCCGCGTCGAGCGTCGTCTTCACCTTCACCTCGCCGAAATCCGCCTCGAATGCGTCGCGCGCTTCGGGAGCGACCCAGTCGGCGAAATAGGTTCCGGTCGGGATTTTCGATGAACGGTAGATGGGCCGCGCAGGGCGGGAATCCACGCGCGAACGGCTGATCGCCCCCGTGTCAGCCATAGCCTTCATCACCAGCCTGCTCCGCGCCTGCGCGAGCTTGAGGTTGTTGGTCGGCGCGAGCCGCGACGGCGCCTGGACGACCCCCGCGAGCATCGCCGACTGCGCCAGGTTGAGGTTCTCCGGCTCGCGGCCGAAATAATGTTTCGAGGCCGCGCGAAGCCCGTAGACCCCGTCGCCGAAATAGACGCTCGACAGATAGCGGGAGAGGATTTCCTCCTTGGTAAGCCACGCCTCCAGCCAGAAGGCGATGATCACCTCCTGCGCCTTGCGCTTCAGGCTGCGGTCGGACGACAGGAAGCTCGTCTTCGCCAATTGCTGGGTGATCGTGCTTCCGCCCTGCCGCACTCCGCCGGCGCGCGCATTGGCGATCATCGCCCGCCCGATGCCGCGAGGGTCGATCCCCCAATGGCCGTAGAAGCGACGGTCCTCGATGGCGACAAAGGCGGCGGGAGTGAGCGGATCGAGCCTGGTCACATCGACCGGCGATTCCTTGACCGCACCTCGCCTCGCGATGGGCCGGCCCTCCTGAGAGACAAGAAGGATGGCGGGATCATCTAGCGGCTCGAGCGCGCGCGACAAAGGCGCCGTGACGATCAGCCAGATCAAGATCACGAAAAAGAGGCCCGCGATGGCGTAGAGTACCAGCGGCCAGCGCCGCCTGCGCTTCGGCTGCTGCTCGAGCTCGTCCGGTTGTGACCCGGGCGGCGGACCGACCGGTGCGAACGGGTCCGGCAGCTCCTCCACGTTGGAGCCGCCGCGGCTCCAGATCCCCTCGTTGTCGACCAAGCTCGTTCCCGGACTCGCGATGACAGGTGCCTTACTTCAGTAAAACACTTCCTCCGATATATCCAGAGATTTGCTGAACGCGGCCTTACGACTAAACAGCCGCCATGCGGTCGCCGGTACTCCGCCGCGCTTGTGCTGCGGCATTGATGTTTTTGACGGTGCTGGCCGCTGCCGGCTGCCAGCCCGCTGATGAGGGGAAAACCGACGTCCTCGTCATCGGCGAGGCTCCGAAAATCGTCGATGCGTCGGCCGGCCCGCTGACCGAGCCGCAGGCGGTCCTCCTGTCGAGCGTCGCCCAGGGCCTCGTCCGCTTCGACGCGTCAGGCCAGATCGTCCCCGGCCTCGCGGAGCGGTGGAACGTCACTGACGACGGGCTGAGCTACATCTTCCGGCTGCGATCGATGGAATGGCCCGACGGCCGCAAGCTCACCGCCCAGCAGGTCGCACGCCTGCTTCGACGGCAGATTGCGTCGCGGAGCAACAATCCACTGAAGGACACACTCGGAGCGATCGACGAGATCGTTCCGATGACCGATCGAGTCCTCGAGATCAGCCTGAAGGCGCCGAGGCCGCACCTGCTTCAACTGCTCGCGCAGCCGGAGCTGGCGATCGTCCGCGACGGCCAGGGCACCGGCCCGTTCGTCATCGCTCAGGGGAGCAAGCCGGACGCCTTGAACCTTGAACGGACGGTCGAGAACCTCGACGAGGAATCCGTGGAGCGGGAGGAAGTGACGCTTGGCGGCCGGTCCACGCAGGCATCGGTCGCGGCTTTCCTGAAGGGAGACGCCGACCTCGTGCTTGGCGGGACTTTCTCCGACCTTCCTTACGCGCGCGTGGAACAGGTGCCGAGGAATGCGCTTCGTTTCGATCCCGCCGCCGGTCTGTTCGGTTTGGTTCCCGCGCGTGCAGACGGCCCCGCGGCGGACCTGGAGCTGAGGCGGCTGTTGAGCCAGGCGATCGACCGGCAGGCTCTCATCGACGCGCTCAACGTGCCCGGGCTCCTGCCGCGCGCAACTTTGCTCGAGCCGGGCCTTGACGGCCTGGCTCCTCCTGCCGCCCCGCAATGGACCGCCATTCCGATCGAGCAGCGCCGCGCTGCTCTGTCCGCGACAGCCGCGAGTTTGCTCGACGACCGCGACCGGCCAATCCGCATCGGTCTTCCCGACGCGCCCGGGGCAAAGGTCCTGTTCAGCCGGCTCGCGAACGACTGGGGAGCGATCGGGATAAAGGTCGAATTGGCAGGACCGGGCAAGCCTGCCGACTTCAACCTGGTCGACAAGGTCGCTCCGTCTACTTCGGCGGCATGGTTCGTGCGCTCGTTTCGCTGCGGCGACATGCCCGTTTGCGATCCCGAAGCCGATGAGCTCATGGACGGAGCGCGGGCGGCGGCCATCGTTGCTCAGCGCAACGCGCTGCTAGCTCAGTCCGCTCAGCGCATCGACGACCAGCAATTGTTCATTGCTATCACGGCTCCGATCCGCTGGTCGCTCGTTTCCGACCGCGTGCAGGGCTTCGCGATCAACCGCTTCGCCCGGCATACCCTGACGTCGCTGGGGCAGCGGCTGGACCGGGAGCGCGCGGATTGAACGAGAGACGATCACCTTTGCCCAATCTGGCGACCGACCCCGCCTCCGTGCGGCAGCGGGTCGAGGCGCTTGAGAAGATCATGGAACGGCTGTTCGTCATTCCCGGCACGAAGCGCACCGTGGGACTGGACGTGATCCTCGACCTCGTTCCCTTCGCGGGAAGCACGGCCGGTGCGGTGCTTGGCGCCTATATGGCTTGGGAAGCCCGGAACCTCGGAATGTCGAAGACAGCGATGGCGCGGATGGCCGGCAATGTCGGGGTCGACTGGGCGCTTGGCCTGATCCCCTGGATCGGCGCGGTGCCCGACTTCTTCTTCCGATCGAACTCGCGCAACCTGCGGATCATCAAGCGCCACCTCGACCGGCATCATCCCGCTGGCGCAACCGTCGACGGCAAGGTCACCTCCTCCAACTCCTGAGCTGCCCGCACTTGTGCTATGGGCGGCCCGGAATTGCGGGGGCGGCCACATGACCAAAGATCAGAAAACCGTAGCTATCGGCGCGGCGAGCGGAATCATCGGGATGGTACTGCTCGTCTGGCTGATTTCGAATGCGATACCGGAGCCGGTCGTCAACGACGCGCCGGGCAACCGGCTGGCCTATGCACTGCGGTGGTCGGTCGTCGCGGTGCTGCCCTTGTTTGCCATGCTCGTCGCGGTCGGCAATGCCCGTTTCCTGTCCGAAGCGATCGATCCGACGCTGGGCAAAGAAAGCGAGAAAATGGTCGTCGACGGGCGCGTGGCGGACAACACGCTGCAGCAATTCGTCTGCTTCCTGGTCGGAATTGCCGCGCTGTCGGTCAGCGTGCCGATCCACTGGATCAGCGTGATTCCGGCTGTCGCCATCACCTTTGTGATCTGCCGGATGGTCTTCTGGATCGGCTACCGGATACACCCGCTTTACCGCGCGCCGGGCTTCTCCTCGACCGCCTACATGAACCTGTTCATGTACATTGCGGTGATCTGGCTCCGGCTGGCGCAGTGAACGAGCCGCCCGATCCGGTCGGGCTCTACTTACCGTTCACGCGCTGTGGCGAGCTGGTGTTCCTGTCGGCGATCAGCTCCGCGCGTGACGGTACGATTATCACGGGAAAAGTGGGCTCCGACCTGTCGTTGGAAGAAGGCCGCGAGGCCGCGCGGCGAGCCGCCGCAAACCTGCTCGCGGTTCTGTCCATCGCCGCCGATGCGAACATTCGCGGAATCCTGATGCTCCGCGGGCAGGTGAATGCCACCGACGATTTCGGGCAGGTTCACAAGGTGATCGATGCCGCATCGGAGCTGATCGTCGAGCGCTTGGGCGACAAGGGCCAGCACGCCCGGACCGCGATCGGCTGCGCGACCTTGCCCAACAACAATGCGGTTACGCTGGAAGCGATCGCCCGCGTCGCGATTTAGTCGCCGCTGATCTGGGGATCGATGATCGGTTTCCCGACGTCTCCTTGTCCGACCGTCCGCCCCGCCATCTCCAGCATGCGCTCCAGCGGAACCCGCGCGCGGTCCATAATCTCGGGCGAGAGTTCAATGCGCGGCTGCAGGTCGCGAAGGGCGACGTAGAGCTTCTCGAGCGTGTTGAGCGCCATGTACGGGCACATGTTGCAGTTGCAGTTCCCGTCGCCGCCCGGGACGCCGATGAAGGTCTTATCGGGCGCCGCTTTCTCCATCTGGTGGATGATGTGCGGCTCGGTCGCGACGAGGATAGTCTGCGCCGGCGAGCTCAAGGCGAAGTCGAGGATCGACTTGGTCGAGCCAACGTGATCGGCGTGTTCGATGATGTGCGGCGGGCATTCGGGATGCGCCGCGACCGGAGCGTCGGGATGCTCGGCCTTGAGCTTCAGAAGCTCGGTCTCGCTGAAAGCCTGGTGGACGATGCAGATGCCGGGCCAAAGCAGCATTTCGCGATTGAATGTGCGCGCGAGATAGCCGCCGAGGTGCCGGTCGGGCCCGAAGATGATCTTCTGGTCCTTCGGAATCTGGTCGAGGATCACGGCTGCGGAGGAACTCGTGACGATGATGTCGCTCAACGCTTTCACCGCGGCCGAGCAGTTGATGTAGGTCAGCGCGATATGGTCCGGGTGGGCCGCGCGGAACGCTGCGAACTGGTCAGGCGGGCAGCTGTCTTCGAGTGAGCAACCCGCATCCATGTCGGGCAGGATGACGGTCTTCTGCGGCGACAGGATCTTCGCCGTCTCCGCCATGAAGCGGACGCCGCAGAAGGCGATGACCTCGGCGTCGGTAGCCGCGGCCTTGCGCGACAAATCCAGGCTGTCGCCGACAAAGTCCGCCAGGTCCTGGATCTCCGGCTTCTGATAATAATGGGCGAGGATGACCGCGTTGCGCTCGCGCTTCAGCCGCTCGATCTCGGCCAGGAGGTTGAGCCCTTTCAGACTCTGGGATTGAACGGTCATCTACTGCCCCTGAGCGGCCCTTCGGCGCCGCGCCTCTTCGATCGCCTCATTATATGGTGTCGACGTGTCGAGATAGGAAGGATCATCGGCGCCTTCCTCGGCCGCGAACCGCGCCACGACCTTGGCGTTCTCGAAACCAGCCGCCTTCAGCGGCATCGAGAAGCTGCGCTCGATCGCCTGGCGGGCCGCGTCGCGGGCGAGCCGCATCGGCACTTCGGCCTGCGCCTGCTTGCGAAGGTCGGCAACCGCCCGCGCCCGATTAGCCGCGTCGAGCTGCGTTTCGGCGTTGGTCAGGTTCGCCAGAACGCCGCCCGAGCCATATTCGCGCGCAGCGTTGAGATCGACCTCGGGGCCGGCAATCTCGAGGTCGGGAATGCGCACTCGGAGCGTTTGCGATCCGGCGTCCCAACGGACGTGCTCGGGCTGCAGCGACGACAGGTCGACTTCGTAGCGCACATTGCCCGGGAGAATGAGCGTCCGCTCGGCGCTCACCAGGCCGCCGAACCGCTCCTGCTCGCTGCTCACCACTGAGACATAGCGCGCGACGAAGGCGATCAGCCGGTTCTGCGCGCGCATGGATTCCAGGCTCGAAGTCGCAATGGTCTTCGGGTCCGGGCCGCCGAATATCCGGTCGACGACACCCGAAGCGATGCCGAGCATCACGCCGAGCACTAGCGCGACGATGACCGCGCCGATTGCGACTGGCTTGCTTAGGCGGCTTTCGACCATTGCTCTCCGTTCTGCACAACGAGCCCGCGCTTTTCGAGGTCCAGAAGGTGTGCGTACACCGACCCGCCGGCCGCGTTCACCAGCCTCGGATCGAGGCCTGGGTAGGCCTCGGCGACGATGTCCGGAATGTCGCGCGGCCTCTCGCCGACGAGACGGAGAATCTGCTTCTCCCGTTGCAGCCGGTGCCCCGACAGTCCGCGAACATACTGCTGGGGGTTGGTCACGGGCGGGCCGTGAGCCGGGTAGAAAACCCGGTCCGATCTCTGCCGCAGCTTGTCGAGGCTCGCCATATAGGCTGCCATTTCCCCGTCGGGAGGAACCACTACGGTTGTAGACCAGCCCATCACATGGTCGCCGGTAAAGAGCGCGTCGCCGACCGCGAAACAGAGGTGGTTCGATGTGTGCCCGGGCGTCGCAACGGCGGTGATGCTGCGTCCGTCGACCGCGATGCTCTCGCCGTCCTCAAGAACCTCGTCCGGTGAATAGCTTCCGTCGAACGCCGCGTCCGCGCGCGGACCGACCGTCTCGAGCGCGAGAGGGGCGCAGCCGATGATCGGCGCTCCGGTGATATTCGCCAGAGGCCGGGCGGCCGGGCTATGGTCGCGATGGGTGTGGGTGCACATGATCGCGATGACTCGAC
The DNA here is from genome assembly GCA_036378895.1 of Sphingomicrobium sp. Lineage (GTDB taxonomy): Bacteria > Pseudomonadota > Alphaproteobacteria > Sphingomonadales > Sphingomonadaceae > Sphingomicrobium. Next base: position 1,279 of record DASUVP010000270.1, on the reverse strand, counting down.
GGCCGCCGATTGCCCGGATCAGCGCCTCGACATGGTTGGGAAGGTCGGGCCCCGGGTCGATGACCGCGACTTCATTGTCGCCGACCAGATAGGTCTGCGTTCCGTAGAAGGTGAAAGCCGACGGATTGCGCGCGAGCACACGGGCGATGCCCGGCTCGAGCTGCTCCAGCAGTTCGTATGGGGTATCCACACGCCCCTCTTGCACGACTGGCGCTGGCTACGAAATCCCCGACATCTGCCGCAGGCGCTCGCCTGTTTCCGGATTGGCCGGGAAAAAGCTCTCGATAGCGAGCTCGGACAATGTGACCTCGGCGGGGGTCCCGAACACGGTCGTCGTCGACAGGAAGCTCAATTGTCCGATCGGAGAGTCGAAGACGAGCGGAACGGCGATCGGAACCTCGCCGGTCGCCTGAGCGGGCGTTTTGGAAGCGGGCGCCGGGTACGCCCGCAGCTCCTCGGCCAATTCTTCCAGCACCGGATCACCGCTTTCAGACGCCTGATGGCGGAGCCGTTCGAGTATGTGCCGCTTCCAGTCGGCGAGATTGGCGATGCGCGGCGCCAGCCCGTCCGGGTGCAGGCTGAGCCTGAGAACATTGGCCGGCGGCTCGCGCAAAGCCGGCGACGCTCCCGCCATCAGCGCGGGGACCGCCGCATTGCTTGCGACCAGGTGCCAGTGCCGGTCCACCGCGAGCGCGGGGAACGGCATGTGGCAGTCGAGAATACGCTGGACCAGCTCGCGCGCGGTCGAGGAGGTCTCGAAGGCCCGCTCCGGATAGGAAGGCGCGAAACCGGCGGCGATCAGCAGGGAATTACGGCTGCGCAGCGGCAGTTCGAGCGCCTCCGACAGGCGCTGCACCATCTCGCGCGATGGCTTGGCCCGCCCGGTTTCGACGAAGCTCAGATGGCGCGTGCTGAGGTCTGCCTCGGCGGCAAGGTCGAACTGGCTCATTCGCCGGCGCTGGCGCCACTCGCGAAGCTGCCCGCCGAAATCCTTGTCGTGCTTCATGCCCGTTTCCTGCCCCGGACGGAGAATGATCGCCATTACCTCCGAGGTAATCGCCCCGGCAATTGCGTCGCGTCATGTCTTTGCGGGTCATGGACAAAGGAGACGGACAATGCAGCTTTCGAACTTCCTCCGCACCGTGCTCAAGCTCGACGCAGCGAGCTGCCTCGCAATGGCCGCCATCGTCATTCCCATGGCGGGCATGCTCCAGGAGCCGCTGGGAATCGAAGCGGGGGCGCTTAGCGCCGCGGCCGCTTCGCTGATCTTGATCGGACT
>DASUVP010000269.1:0-6318 GCA_036378895.1 Sphingomicrobium sp. | reverse complement strand
TGAGCGGCATTCCGCGCGTGTGGATGCCGAGGATCTCGCGCCTGCCCTTCTCGTCGGGAACTCCGACGACGATCTCGCGATCGAACCGGCCCGGACGCCGAAGCGCCTCGTCGATCGCCTCGGGACGGTTGGTGGCGGCGATGACGACGAGATTCTGCCGCGGTTCGAGGCCGTCCATCAGGCTCAGCAGCTGGGCGACGAGCCTTTTCTCGGCCTCGCCCGTGACCTGGCTGCGCTTGGGCGCGATCGAATCGATCTCGTCGATGAAGATGATCGACGGCGCGGAGGCCGAGGCCTGTTCGAACAGCTCGCGGAGCTTCTTTTCGCTCTCGCCATAGGCCGAGCCCATGATCTCAGGGCCGGCGATATGAAAGAATTTCGCGTCGCTTTCGTTGGCGACCGCGCGTGCGAGGCGCGTCTTGCCGGTGCCGGGCGGGCCGTGAAGCAAGACGCCTTTCGGTGGATCGACCCCGAGGCGCTGGAACAGCTCGGGATGGCGCAGCGGAAGCTCGACCATTTCGCGCAGCGCGTCGATCGTGTCACGCATTCCGCCGAGGTCGTCGTAGGTGACGTCCGCCCGTCGCTCGCCGTCGCGGGTGCGATATTCGGGCAGGAGCTCGATCTCGGTGCTTTGGTCGATGTGGACGATGCCCTTGGGAGTCGAGCTCGCCACGACGAGCCTGACTTCCTGGAGCGCGAAGGCGGGGGCGTTGAGCATCCGCCGGACTTCCTCCGGCATGTTGGAATCGATGCGCTGGTGGCCGGTGGTGGCGACGACGTCGCCCTCCATCAGGGGGCGGCCCTCGAAGCTGCGCTTCAAGGCGATCGCGGACCCCTGAAGCCGGATATTGTCCTGCGCCGGAGCGAAGACGACGCGCGTCGCAGGGGTGGATTCGGCCTTTCGGATCTCGACGTAGTCGCCCGATCCGACCCGCGCGTTGGACCGTTGGAGGCCATCGAGACGGATGATCTTCAGCCCGGCGTCGTCCGGATAGGGGCGCAGAGCCCTGGCGGTCGTAGTCCTCTTGCCGATGATCTCGATCACCTCGCCTTCGTTAATCCCGAGCGATTTCATCAGATCGAGGGAAAGGCGGGCGAAGCCCCGGCCGCCATCGGCCGGCGGCAGGTTCGCGACCTGCACGCGCTCGGTCGTGGTCCGTTCAAGGGTGTCGGTTTCGGCCACTAACCTTCCTCCGCATTTCGTGCCGCTAGCGTAACCATCGCGGCCTCATTGGGTTCAATGTGGTGGCGGGGCATGTGAAGAAAACCCCTGTCAGAACTTGAGCGACCCGGCGATGCGCCGGACCACCGAGCGCGGGGCGAAGCGAGTGGACCAGGCCCCGATCTTGTTCGTCGTGCCCGGAATCACGACGGCGCGATTGTCCTCCATGCCCTCCAGACCCGCGCGGACGACGGGTTCGGCTTCCATCGCCAGCCGGTCGAATTGCCCGAGCGTCTTGAAGCCCGCCACCTCGCCGAATTCCGTGCGCGTCGGGCCGGGGCACAGAGCGCTGACCTTGATCCCGCGGTCCTTCCACTCCTCGTGGAGCGCTTCGGTGAAGGAGAGCACATAGGCTTTGCTCGCGAAATAGACTGCCATGTTCGGCCCGGCCTGGAAGGCCGCCGTCGACGCCACGTTGAGGATCGATCCGCCGCCCTTGAGCGCCATGTCGTTGATGACGACGAAGCAGAGGTTGGTGAGTGCGCGAATGTTGAGGTCGATCATCTCCAGCTGACGATCGAGCGGGAGTTCGTCGAAGCGGCCACGAAGGCCGAAGCCGGCATTGTTGATCAGCGTTCGGACCCACATGCCGCGCGTCATCGCTTCAGCGACGACCTTGGTGCCGGCTCGCGGCTCGCTGAGGTCGGCGACGATGACATGCGCCTTGTCGCCGATTTCGGCAGCAAGTTCCTCCAGCCTGTCCTTGCGGCGGGCGACGAGGACGACCTCGTCGCCGCGTTTCGCGCATTGCCTTGCGAATTCGACGCCGAGGCCGGCCGAGGCCCCCGTGATGAGCGTACCCGGCCGCGGGTCCATCTTTAGCTCGCGGGCCTCACTTCGGCTTTCACGATCTTGCCGGGGTTGGCCGGCGGCTCTCCCTTGGGAAGCGCGTCGACATGTTCCATGCCGCTCTCGACCTCGCCCCAGACGGTGTACTGGTTGTCGAGGAAGCGGGCATCGTCGAAGCAGATGAAGAACTGGCTGTTGGCGCTGTTCGGGTCGGGCGTGCGCGCCATCGAGCAGACGCCGCGGACGTGCGGCTCGCCGCTGAACTCGGCCTTGAGATTGGGGAGGTCCGACCCGCCGGTCCCGCGCCCGGTCGGGTCGCCGCCCTGCGCCATGAAGCCGGGGATCACGCGATGGAAGGGAACGCCGTCGTAGAAGCCGCTCTTGGTGAGCTCCTTGATGCGCTCGACATGGCCCGGGGCGAGGTCCGGGCGAAGCTTGATGACGACGTCGCCGCCGCTGGAAAGATTGAGGACAAGGCGTTCGTCGGCCATCGATATGCTCCGGATCAAGAGGAAGTCGGCGGGCGATTTAGGCGTCCCTCGCGGGTTGCGCCAGTGCGGGCGCGGCAATAGGAGGGCGGCACGGTACTGGAGGGGCATCATGAGCGAGAGCGAGAACATCGCCGCCGACGCCCTTGGACCCAGGCCGCAGGCGCCCATCGACGAGGAGGATCGGCTCCGTCCCGAGTTCGTGGACGAAGTACTCGACGCCGTCGAAGCGGGCGATGACGGGACGGCGCGCAAACTTGTCCAGCCACTCCACCCCGCCGACGTCGCCGACCTGATCGAGCTTGCCCGTCGCGACGAGCGCGAAGGGCTGGTCAAGGCGCTCGCCGGGATCATCAGCCCGGACGTGCTCGCCGAGCTCAACGACTTCGTCCGCGAGGACCTGATCGACGAGATGGAGCCGCAGCAGGTCGCCGACCTCGCGGGCCAGATGGAGACCGACGACGCCGTCGCCCTGATCGAGGATCTCGACGAAGACGAGCAGCAGGCGGTCCTCGAGAAGATGGAGCCGGACGACCGCGCCGCGGTCGAGGAGGCTCTGAGCTATCCGGAGGAGTCGGCGGGACGGCTCATGCAGCGCGACTTGTGCGCTGTCCCCGGACATTGGAAGGTCGGCGAAGTCATTGACTATCTCCGCTCGACCGAGGAGCTTCCCGACGATTTCTGGGAAGTCTTCGTGGTTTCCCCGAACCATCACCCGGTCGGCACGTGTAAGCTTTCAACGATCCTGCGTAGCCCGCGAGCGACGCTCGTCGGCGACATCATGGCGAAGGAACAGACGCTCATCCCGGTCGACATGGACCAGGAAGATGTCGCTCTCCGCTTCCAGAAATATGCGCTGGTTTCGGCGGCGGTGGTCGATGGCTCGGGCCGGCTCGTCGGGATGATCACCGTCGACGACATCATCCACATCATTCAGGAAGAGGCAAGCGAGGACGTCCTGCTCCTGTCCGGCGCCGGCGAAGAGGGCGACATCAACGAGCCGGTCAGCGAGAGCTACCGCGCTCGCGTCCGCTGGCTGATCGCCAACCTGCTGACCGCCCTCGTCGCGGCATTCGTCATCCGGCAGTTCGAGCATTCGATCGAGCGGCTCGCGATCCTCGCCGTGCTGATGCCGATTGTCGCCGGGGTCGGCGGCAATGCCGGGACGCAGACGCTCGCGGTCACCGTCCGGGCGCTTGCGACCAATCAGCTCACGGGGTCGAACCGCTGGCGGGCCGTGTGGCGCGAGATTCGCGTGGCGTTGCTCAATGGCCTGACCATTGCCGTCCTGATCGGTGTGGGCGTCACGCTGGTGCTGGGAAGCGTTCCGCTAGGCGGGGTCATTGCCGCCGCGATGCTGGTGAACATCGTCGTCGCCGGGTTCGCTGGCGTGCTCGTACCGCTAACCCTGGAGCGCGCTGGAGCCGACCCGGCGGTCGCCTCCTCCGTGTTCGTGACCATGATCACGGACTCGATGGGCTTCCTGCTGTTCCTTGGGCTTGCAACGGCGGTCGGGCTAGTCGGCTAGCTCAGGGCAGGTGGCCGCTCTTGGCGCGCTTCACCGCGAGATAGTCGACGTTGTGCGGGTTGGCCGGCATGTGGTGCGCTACCCGCTCGGCGACCATGATGCCCTCCGCCTCCAGCGCGGCGACCTTGCTCGGATTGTTGGTGAGCAGCCGGACCTCGTCGATCCCCAGCGAGCGGAGGATCGCCGCGGCATGGGCATAGTCGCGCTCGTCGTCAGCGAACCCCAGGCGAAGGTTGGCGTCGACCGTGTCGAGCCCGCGATCCTGCAGAGCGTAAGCGCGAAGCTTGTTGGCGAGGCCGATCCCGCGCCCTTCCTGCCGGAGATAGAGCAGCACTCCGCCGCCCTCCGCTCCGATCAGCCGGAGCGCCTCCTTGAGCTGCGGGCCGCAGTCGCATTTGAGCGAGCCGAACACGTCGCCGGTCAGGCACTCGCTGTGGAGCCGGACGAGCGGCGGCTTCCCGCCGAACGCGCCGACGAGCAGCGCAACGTGATCCTGCCCATCGTCGGAGCCGCGAAAAGCGAAGATCTGCGTGTCGGGAAGGCCCTCGACCGGCAGACGGGCACGGGAAACGAGCGTGACGTCCGGCCGCATGCGTTCATCGGCGAGGTCCGCAAGCTCGACCGGCGTCGCGCCATCGGTCGCGTCCACGACCCACAATGCGGGAAGCAGCCCAGCCGAACGCGACAGCGCCAGCGCGCCTTGCGCGGCCTGCGGATGATCCAAAGCGAGCGGGTGCAGCGGCCCGATCGGGGCACGAGCAAAGTCCTGTGCGGGGTCGGCTAGGGTCAGCGCTGCAGCGGCGTCGAGCCAGGGCTCGCGAGCGACCAGGACCGGCCGCGACGGATCGGCGGCGTCGCGCTCGTTGGCCAGCGACAGCGCGGCCGCGCGCCGTCCGCTCAGGAGCAGCGGCGCCCTGGCTCCGGGATCAAGCAATTCGAGCAGTTCCGTCGTGGCCGTTTCGATCGAGACGAAAGCGAAATCTCCGACCCTGACGGCTCGGCCGGTGCGCAGCGCGGCGATCGCCCGCTCGACCGCACCGGGGCGGCTCAAACGGCGACCTCGCAGATCAGCGGCACATGGTCGGACGGCCGCTCCCAGCTGCGGCAGGGCTCGAGGACGCAGTGCGAAAGGACGCGGTCCGACGCGTTGGGCGATACCCACATATGGTCGAGCCGCCGTCCGCGGTCGTTTTTCGTCCAGTCGGGCGAACGATAGCTCCACCACGTGTAATTGCGCTCGGGCGCCGGCACGAAGCGCCGGCCGATGTCGACCCAGTCGTGCGCTTGCTGGAGGCGGCTCAGCGCGTCGACCTCGACCGGTGTGTGGCTGACGACGTTGAGCAGCGCCTTGTGGCTCCACACGTCGCATTCGAGCGGAGCGACGTTGAAGTCGCCGACGATCAGGGTCGGCTCCCTCAGGCCTTCCGACCAACGGGTCATGCGTTCGATGAAGTCGAGCTTCTGCCCGAACTTGCGGTTGACGGTACGGTCGGGAATGTCGCCCCCGGCCGGGACGTAGACGTTCTCGAGCCGGAGCCCGCACGGCAGGCGAACGCCGACGTGGCGCGCCTCGCCGTTGTCCTGCCAGTCATGGCTGCCATGCTCGCGAAGCTCGATCCGGCTCAGGATCGCGACGCCATGGTGCATCTTCTGGCCCTTGAGCGCGCGATGCACGTAGCCCTGGCTTCGGAACAAATCGGCCGGAAAGAGATCGTCGGTCGCCTTGGTCTCCTGAAGGCATAGGATGTCGGGCTGCTCCTCGCGAAGCAGGCGCTCGACGATGCCGATCCGGGCACGGACCGAGTTCACGTTCCAGGAGGCGATCTTGATGCTTTTGCCCACGGTGCTGCGCTTACCCACTTCTCGACGGCACGCAAAGGAAAGGCCCCCGCTCCGGGGGCATGGAGCGAGGGCCGACCAAGCGTTCGTCACGCAAGGTGGTTCAGCGGCGCCTTGGGTAACAGGGGGAAACCCCAAGCAAATTGCTGAACCAATGCGTCGTTTACCATTCGAACCTGACGCACGGATGAACAGTTGCGTTTTGCTACGCTTTTTTGATCACCTGCGCTTCTTCGGTTCCGCGTAGGTGAAGGCGCTTTCCGGCACGGCGACATTGTAGCGCTGGTTGTCGAGCTTGATGGTCGTGCGCTTGTTCTGAGCGTCGACCGCGGTCCAGCCTTCGAGCAGCAGCCCGCCCGGTGACGAGGGGCTGCGGACGAAGGCAAGGATCAACGTGCCGAACTCCGGCCGGCGCGGATCGCGGGTGCGGACGAGCAGGATTCGCTTGTCGG
>DASUVP010000268.1:0-9095 GCA_036378895.1 Sphingomicrobium sp. | reverse complement strand
CAGGCGGGTCCCGGGTCAAGCCCGGGATGACGGAGGAGCGCTCGACCTGCTGACCCTCGAACCGCACGAGCGCGCCGCCGCCGGACTGTTCCTCGGCTTCCAGTATCCGGTCGAAATCCCCGGCGTTTCCTATCTGCAGTTCGTCCGCGAGGCGCTCAATACGCAGCGCCGTTCGCGCGGAGAGGCCGAGCTCACCGGCGGCGAGTTCATCAAGCTTGCACGCGAGCAGGCGTCGCTGCTCGGAATGGACGCGGACATGCTCAAGCGCCCCGTCAACGTCGGCTTTTCCGGCGGCGAAAAGAAGCGCGGGGAGATGGTCCAGATGGGCATCATGAACCCACGTTTCGCGGTGCTCGACGAGACCGACAGCGGCCTCGACATCGACGCGCTGCGCGCAGTCGGCGCGGGCATCAACCGAATCATGCGCGCCCCCGACAAGGGCGTGCTTCTGATCACCCATTACCAGCGGCTGCTGGACTATGTGACGCCCGACAAGGTGCATGTTCTCAGCAACGGCCGGATCGTCCGTTCCGGCGGACCCGAGCTCGCGCACGAGCTGGAGCGCGAAGGCTATGCGGAGGCGGCCGCATGACCGCGTTCGCGATCATCATCGCGTGCATCGCCTTCATGATCGTCGTCGCATCTGTGCGCGGCAATCCAGGGCGCGCGGTCGCGGACACGGCGCTGCTGGTGATCCTGATCGGCATCATCACCATCGTCGACCTCATCTTCGGCCAGTTCATGGACACGGGTGACGCGGGGAAGAGTGTTGCAATCGCTTTCGCCGCCGCTTTCGCGCTCGACGCGCTGTACGGACTGCTCGCGCCGGAGCGCCAGCGCCGCCGCGACAAGAAGCTGCGCCGGCTGATGAAGAGGCGCGCATGACGGCCCCGTTCCCAACCCGCAAGCAGGAGGAATGGCGCTACGCCGACCTCAACGCTCTGAGGCCCGTCTGGGAGCAGTTCGCCGAGCCGCGGACGCTGACCGTCGCACCCGGCGAAAGCCTCGAAGAGGTGTGGCTTCCAACCGATGATGACGTTCAAGTGAAGCGCATGCGGATCGCGCTTGGGCAAGGCGCGAAGGCGCGCCTGTTCGTGCTCAACACCGCTTCCGTTTACGGACGCGTCGAGCTCGAAGTGAGCCTCGAGGCCGATGCCGATTTCGAGCTGTTCGCGGCGAACATCAGCGATGGTCAGTCGACCAACGAGATCGTCACCAACGTCAAGCATGTCGGCGAGCGCGGCCGCTCTCGCCAGACGGTGCGCAGCGTTCTCGGCGGTAAATCCGTCGGCTCCTATCTCGGCAAGGTCGAGGTCGCGCGCGGTGCCCAGCAGACCGACGGCGAGCAGTCGGTGAAGGCGATGCTGCTCGACCGCGGCGCGACCGCCAATTGCAAGCCCGAGCTGGAGATCTTCGCCGACGACGTGAAGTGCGCGCACGGCGCGAGCGTCGGCGAACTGGACGCGATGCAGATGTTTTACGCGATGAGCCGCGGACTCGATCCGGCGAGCGCACGCGCGCTGCTCCTCGAAGGTTTCGTCATGGGCCTGTGGGATAGCGTCGCCGATGGTGCTCAGCGCGATGCGATCTGCACCGCGGCGCGCGAGGCCTTGCGGAGGGTCGCATGACCGCGCCCGTTCGCCTCTCCCCGAACAGCGCGCTCGACGTGCGCTCGCAATTCCCGGCAATCGAGAATTGGCACTATCTCGACAGCGCCGCGACCGCCCAGAAACCGCAGGCGGTGATCGACGCGATCACGCAGGCCTATTCGCGCGATTATGCCACCGTGCACCGCGGCGTTTACGAGCGGTCGGCGGCAATGACCGATGCTTATGAAAGGTCGCGCGCGGCGGCATCGAACCTGATCGGCGGGCGGCCGAACGAGGCGATCTTCACGCGCGGAGCGACCGAGGCGATCAACCTCGTTGCGCGCTCGCTCCCGAAGGAAGGACGCAACCGAGTCCTGCTGTCGCAGCTCGAGCATCACAGCAATATCGTTCCGTGGCAGCTTGCCGGTTACGAAGTCGATGCCGTTCCGCTGACCAACGACGGGCGCATCGATCTCGACGCCGCCGAGAGGCTGATCACCGAAGAGCATCGCGTCGTCTCGTTCGCACACGTATCGAACGTGCTCGGCTCGATCCTGGACGCGAGGCGCGCTGCGAAGATAGCGCATTCGAAGGGCGCATTGATGATGCTCGACGGATGCCAGGCGGTGCCGCGCATGCCGGTGGACGTCGCCACGATCGGGTGCGATTTTTACGCTTATTCCGCCCACAAATTGTACGGCCCGACCGGCATTGGCTGCCTGTGGGGCCGCGCCGAGCTGCTGCAGGCGCTTCCGCCGTGGCAGGGCGGCGGATCCATGATCGACCGGGTCACATTCGCGGAGACGACCTACCTCGACCCGCCGATGCGGTTCGAGGCCGGCACGCCGCACATTGTCGGCGCGGTCGGTCTCCACGCGGCGGTCAACTGGGCCGAGAAGCTGACCCTCGACGCAATCCACGCACACGAATGCGCGCTCGTCGCCGAATGCCGCTCGGCGCTTTCGAGCATCGGCGGAGTGACGGTGTACGGGCCCGAGGACAGCGCCGGGATCGTCAGCTTCAACGTCGACGGGGTGCATGCGCACGACACCGCCACCATATTGGACGACGTCCGCGTCGCAGTTCGCGCCGGCCATCATTGCGCGCAGCCTCTGATGGACGTGCTCGGCGTTGCGGCGACGGCGCGGGCGAGCTTTGCGGCGCACAGCGACAGCTCCGACATTGAGGCGCTCGTGCGCGGGATCGAACAGGTGAAACGGATTTTCGCGTGAACAAGGAACGGAAGATCGAGACAGAGGAAGTCGAGGCGGTGAGCCCGCCGCCGCGCGCTCGCGTCACGTCGGAGTTCGAGCGCAAGCGCGACTATCTGACGGGCTTCCTCTCGGGCGAGACCAAGCCACCGGACGAAGTACCGGCGAATGAGGATCTGAAGAACTCGGTCATCGACGCGCTGAAATCGATCTACGATCCCGAAATCCCGGTCGACATTTATGAGCTCGGCCTGATCTACGACGTGGCCATCAGCGAGGACGGCGACGCGGTCGTTACGATGACTCTGACGACGCCGCATTGCCCGGTGGCGGAATCGCTTCCGAACGAGGTCGAGCTGCGCGTGCTTTCGGTGCCGGGAATCCGCGACGCCGAGGTGAAATTGGTATGGGATCCGCCGTGGGACCCGTCGAAGATGAGCGACGAGGCTCGCCTGGAACTGGGAATGCTATGAACAAGGAAACGAAGGTTCGCGCCCGTCCCGCGGCGATCATCCTCACTTCGGGCGCCGAGGCGCGCATCGCCGAATTGATGAGCCTCGCTCCGGAAGGCGCGATCGGGGTCAAGCTGTCGACTCCGCGCCGCGGCTGCTCGGGCCTCGCTTATTCGGTCGACTATGTCACCGAAGCCAATCCGCTCGACGAGAAGATCGAGACGGCGGGCGGCGCATTCTTCGTCGACGGTGGATCGGTGCTCTATCTGATCGGGTCGATCATGGACTGGCGCGAGGACGATTTCGCGGCGGGCTTCGTGTTCGACAATCCCAACGCCAAGGGCGCCTGCGGCTGCGGCGAGAGCTTCACCGTTTGATCGTCCGGCAGGCGACTTCCGACGACTATCCCGTTTGGGCGGCGATGCTCGCCCGGCTCCACGCCGACCAGAGCGCCGAAGAGTTCGACCGCGAGCTCGCGGACAGCCTTCACGAACCCTTCGTCGGCTTCCTCGCCTTCAATGAGGACGGCGAGCCGGCAGGCATGATCGACGCAACGATCCGGAGCTATGCGGAGGGCGCACCCAACCTCCGCGCCGCTTATGTCGAGGATTTGTGGGTCGAGCCGGGATATCGGCGCGGGGGGCGTCGCACGTGAATTACTGGCCGCCGTCGAGCAATGGGCGCGCGATCAGGGCCTCGACTTGCTCGGCTCGGACGCGCTACTCGACAACGGGGTCAGCCATGCCTGGCATTCGGCCGCCGGCTTCGACGAGATCGAGCGGATCGTTGTCTTCGGGAAACCTCTCGACCGAGGTTGAGGCAAAGACGGTACGGCTGCAAGGATAGCCGCCGGAAGGAGCGCGTCATGCCTTTGCTCTTCGCCGTCCTGCTCGCCTCGCTCGCATCGCCGTCGACTCACGTCGTCGTCGCGCCGTCCGGGGAAAGACCGGGCATTCTCGATACCGGGAAAAAGTGCGCCAACGCCTCGAGCCACCTCGCTCGGAGAGGCGCGGTCCTGCGGAGCGATTCCGCCAAGCCGCAAAAACTCACCGAGCTTCCGGACGCCGATACCTATGCGGCCGTCTACCGGCTGGAGAATGGCTGCGCGGTGCCCGTTCTCTATCGCGATGATCGCGAGGTGAGGCCGCCGAACGGCTAGAGTCGGTCTGCCATTTCATGGTAAGGCGAGCAGTCACAGCCGAAGGGGAATCGGCATGTCACGTGCAGTCTCGCTTCTGTTTTCGCTGATCGCCTATGCGATCTTCTTCGCGACTTTCCTCTACTTGATCGTATTCGTCGGCGACCTGCCATTCGGAGCGCAGACCATCGACCGTGGGCCCGATGCGCCGCTTGCCACGGCGGTCGTCATCGACCTCGCGCTCATCGCCTTGTTCGGGCTTCAGCACAGCGTGATGGCGCGCCAGGGGTTCAAGCGCGCCTGGACCCGGATCGTGCCCGAGCATCTCGAGCGCAGCGTCTATGTGCTCGGCGCGAGCGCCGCCCTGATCATCATGTTCCTGGTCTGGCGACCGATCCCAATCGTCGTTTGGGATGTCACCGGGACGGCGTTCGAGCTCCCGCTCTGGTTCCTGTTTGCGACGGGCTGGCTGATCGTCCTGCTCAGCACCTTCCTGATCAATCATTTCGAATTGTTCGGGCTGCAGCAGGCCTGGTTCAAGATGCGAGGACGAGAGGCGCAGCCGCACCAGCTTCGACAGCCCTTCTTCTACCGCTGGGTGGCGCATCCGCTCTACTCGGGCTTCTTCATCGCCTTCTGGGCAACGCCGAAGATGACCGCAGGGCACCTGCTCTTCGCGGTCGCGATGTCGGTCTATATCCTCATCGCCATCCGCTACGAGGAACGCGACCTCAAGGGCCTCTTCGGCAAGGATTACGAAGAGTATCGCTCCGGCGTGGGGATGCTGACTCCGCGGTTCAGGGGCCGCAGCGCATAGACGCTTTGCCCTTTTCCAAGGCGGGGGGTAGGCGGCGCGGATGGAAGCCCGCGTCGCCCCGGAATTCGCCCACGTCCGCGACTGGATCTTCGATCTCGACAATTGCCTGTACCCGGCGTCGAGCGGGCTGTTCGCGCTGATCGACGAGCGCATGACCGCCTACATCCAACGCCTTCTCGATTGCGACGCCGAGGAAGCGCACCGAGTGCAGAAGGATCATTTCCACACCCACGGGACAACGCTTGCCGGCCTGATGAAGAACCTCGAGGTCGACCCGCATCATTTCCTCGAGGACGTCCACGACATCCCGCTCGACCGGATCGGGCGCAATGAGCGGCTCGCGGCGCTGCTCGAGCGCCTGCCCGGCCGCCGCTTCGTCTTTACCAACGGCGACGCGCCTTATGCCCGGCGGGTGCTCGAAGCGATCGGCGTTCACGACCGGTTCGACGACGTCCACGACCTGCATGCCAACAGCTATCGGCCCAAGCCCGATCTGCACGGCTACGAGCTGCTGTGCGAGCGGTTCGGCATCGATCCCAGGCACGCCCTGATGGTCGACGACATGGCGCGGAACCTGGAGCCCGCGAAGATCCTGGGAATGACCACGGTGTGGGTGGACAATGGCTCCGAGCGCGGTAGCCACGGCGCCGACGACGGGTTCATCGACCATCGCATCGCGGACGTCGACGAGTGGCTCGAAAGCATATTGAAGGACGATTGATGACCGACAGCCTGAGCCAAGTGATCGACGCCGCCTGGGAGGATCGCAGCGCGATCGGCCCGGACACGAAGGGGGAGGTTCGCCAGGCGGTCGACAAGGCGATCGCCGCGCTCGACAGCGGATCAGCGCGGATCGCCGAGAAGGTCGACGGCGAATGGATCGTCCATCAGTGGCTGAAGAAAGCGGTCCTGCTGTCCTTTCGCCTCAACCCGATGGAGCTCATCTCCGGCGGGCCGGGCGGGGCCAACTGGTGGGACAAGGTCCCATCCAAGTTCGCCGGCCTCGGCGAGAAGGAATTCGAAAGCGCCGGCTTCCGCGCGGTCCCCGGGGCGATCGTCCGCCGCGGAGCCTATGTCGCGCCCGGAGCAGTGCTGATGCCGAGCTTCGTCAACATCGGCGCGCGCGTCGGCGAAGGGACGATGGTCGATACCTGGGCGACCGTCGGGAGCTGCGCGCAGATCGGCAGGAACGTCCACATATCGGGCGGCGCTGGCATCGGCGGCGTGCTCGAGCCGCTCCAGGCCGGACCCGTCATCATCGAGGACGATTGCTTCATCGGCGCCCGCTCCGAAGTGGCCGAGGGCGTCATCGTCGAGCAGGGCGCGGTGCTGTCGATGGGCGTGTTCCTCGGAGCCTCGACCAAGATCGTCGACCGCGCGTCGGGCGAGGTTCATTACGGGCGCGTCCCAGCCTACTCCGTCGTCGTTCCGGGAGCCCTTCCGGCGAAGGACGGCGGTCCAAGTCTCGCCTGCGCGGTCATCGTCAAGCGAGTCGACGAGCGCACCCGGTCAAAGACCAGCATCAACGAGCTTCTGCGGGATTAGATAAGCCCAGCTTATGAGCTTCGGCCGCCCTTTTGTTGGCGGTTCGGACGCTCATCCATCAGATTCCGTCGATGACGAAGATCAGTCAGGACGGCTTTGACAGCAAGCTGCGGGAAGCGCCCGCGCCGGCCGATGCTTATGCCGTGCCGATGATCCGCAGCGTCATGAACCGGTCCGACTGGCTGATCCTGCTGGTGCTCGCCGTCATCTGGGGCGGCGCCTTCATGTTCATCGGGGTCGCTGTCCGCCACGTCCAGCCGCTGACCTATGTTTGGGCGCGGGTCAGCATCGCCGCCCTCGCCATGTTCCTTTTCCTGAGGCTCAAGGGCCAGCCGCTCGGCCTGCCGCGCGAGGTCTGGGGCTCGATGTTCCTGCTCGCCCTCCTCAACAATGCGCTGCCCTTCACACTGTTCGGATGGGGCCAGACGCATATCGCGAGCGGGCTCGCCTCGATCCTCAACGCGACGACCCCGATCTGGGGCGTCGTGGTCGCGCACGTCTTCACGAGCGACGAGCGCATGACCCCGCGCAAGATCGCGGGTGTGTTGCTCGGATTTGCCGGCGTCGCGACGATGATCGGCCCGGCCCTGCTCGCGAACATCGGCACCGACGCGCTCGCGCAGCTCGCCTGCATCACGGCTTCGCTGAGTTATGCGCTGGCGGCAGTGTGGGCGCGCCGCTTCCGGCGCATGGGCCTGTCGCCGATGTCGGTAACGACGGGTCAGCTGACCGCGGCCGCGTTGATCATGCTGCCGGTCGCGCTCCTCTTCGACCAGCCGTGGACCCAGTCCTTCCCGCCGCTGACGGCGGTCGGCGCGATCGTGGCGCTGGCGCTGCTCTGCACCGCCTTCGGCTACGTGCTCTATTTCCGCCTGATCGACCATGCGGGCGCGACCAATGCTTTGCTCGTGACCCTGCTCGTTCCGCCGGTCGCGATCCTGCTCGGCGCGCTTTTCCTCTCCGAGCAGCTCGCGGCGCACGATTTCCTCGGCCTCGCGCTAATCGCGCTCGGACTTGCAGCGATCGACGGAAGGCTACTCAGCCTTTTCCAGCGCCGGGAAGTTCAGCGAGCAGCTTCCTAGCTTCCTCGCCGGTCCAGTCGAGATCGCCGACGTAGCGCCAGACCTCACGACCCTCGGCATCATAGAGGATCGTCGTCGGAAGAACCTCCGCCCCCGCTGCGGACGACAGCCCCATCTTCGGGTCGTGCCACACTTCGAGGTCGGCCAGCTTGTTCTTGTCGAGGAAGGCGTCGACCGAGCCGCGCGGTGCCATGTCCTGCGAGACGGCGATGACGCGCGGCGCCCCTTTCTGCGCGGCTAGCGACTGGAGCGTCGGCAATTCCTTCACGCAGGGCGCGCACCAGGTCGCCCAGATGTTGACCAGCATTGGCTTGCCCTTCGCGTCGGCGAGCGTCGCGGGCTCGTTGTCGGCGTCCATCAGCTCGACGTCCGGGGCCGGCTGACCGGCACGATCGCGCTGAATGCCTTTGCCGGCGTCCGCTTCCTCGACGGCATTGCCCGCCGGCTCTTCGGGCTGTTGGCAGGCGGTGGCGAGCCCCAGGGCAAGCGCCGCGGCTAAGTGATGAATGCGTTGCATCGCGCGCCGATAGGGCACGGCGGCGGCTGGCGGAAGGCGCTGCGACCCGCTAGTCCCTGGCCATGCTTCGCCGACTGGCCGTCATCGTCGCCCTCGCCGCAATGAGCGGCTGCGGCCGCATGGCGCCTCTGACACCTGCGCAAGGCGAGCCGCTTCCGGTCAAGCCTCTGATGGCCCGCAACACGCCGACCGCGGAAGAGCTGCTGACTCCGCCGACCTATGCCGACCCGGAGCGGGTCGACGAGTTGATCAAGCGCTCCCAGCCGCGCGCCGTGGACCGCTTCGACCTTCCGCCGGCCGGCGGCGGATCGGCGCCCGCGCCCGTCGTCGGCCTGGGCGAGCAAGACCCGACCAACGAAACAGGACCCGCGGACCCCGAATGACCCAGAAACTGCGCAAGGCCGTGTTCCCGGTGGCCGGCCTCGGCACCCGCTTGCTGCCCGCGACCAAGGCCATTCCCAAGGAATTGCTGACCGTCGTCGACCGGCCGCTGATCCAATATGCCGTCGACGAGGCGCGCGAGGCGGGGATCCAGCAGCTGATCTTCGTCACCGGCAGAGGCAAGTCCTCGCTGGTCGATTATTTCGACGTGGCTTTTGAGCTCGAGGCGACCATGAAGGGCAAGGGCAAGAGCCTCGACCCGCTGGGATCGTCGCGGTCCGGTTTCGGCGAGATCGTGTCGGTTCGCCAACAGCAGCCGCTGGGCCTTGGCCACGCGGTGTGGTGCGCACGGCATATCGTCGG
>DASUVP010000267.1:0-7979 GCA_036378895.1 Sphingomicrobium sp. | reverse complement strand
ACGCCGTCCGGCTCGCGCGGAGCGAACGGGCTGAAGTCCTCGTCGCCCTCGACCCATTCGAGCCGGTGCGAGGGCCCTGCCTCGGCCAACCCGACGACGTCCGCTTCGGGGGGAATGGGCGACGGCTCCGGCGCCTCGGCGAGGGGCTCGTCCCGCTCATATTCGGAAGCCGTCTCTTCGGGGATCGCTTCCTCGTAGGCCTCGCCCCATGCCGGGTCCCGCTCCTCAACCGTTTCGGCGATGGCCTGCTCTTCCGGCTCAGCGAGCGGCTCTTCCCCTTGGGAAGGCACTTCACTCTCGGCGGGCGGCTCCTCGAATTCGGCTGCCGACGGCGGGAATTCGCGCCAGCTATGCTGGCAGGCCTTGCAGCGCACCTGACGACCGCTCGGCGGGATGGCACCGTCCTTCACGACATATTGCGTGCCGCAGGATGGGCAGGTCAGGATCATGCGCAATACTCGTCCGTCGTTTTCAGAGGGTAAACAGGAATGCGCGGCCATTGGCAAGGCGGCGGGCGCATGCAAAAAGCCGAGGGACAAGGAGGGGCGGGCCTCTGTCGGCAATCGTCGAATTCGACAGCGTTGGATTGCGTTACGGTACGGGTGCCGAGGTCCTTCGCGACCTCGATTTCCGGCTGGCGAACGGCGGCTTCTATTTCCTCACCGGACCGTCCGGTGCAGGCAAGACGTCGCTTCTGCAGCTCCTGTATCTCGCGCGCCGGCCGACCCGCGGCCGGATCCAGCTGTTCGGCCAGGACCTGACCGACGCACCTCGCGACGTGCTTCCCGACTATCGCCGCCGGATCGGCGTGGTGTTCCAGGACTTCCGCCTGATCAGGCATCTGTCAGCGTTCGACAATGTCGCGCTTCCGCTGCGGATCACTGGCAAGAGCGACGCGGAGCTCGAGGGGCCGGTGCGGGAGATGCTCGCCTGGGTCGGGCTCGCCGACCGAGCGAGCGCTCGTCCGCCGACCCTGTCCGGCGGTGAGCAGCAGCGCGTCGCCATTGCCCGCGCGGTCATCAGCCAGCCCGAGCTACTCGTCGCCGACGAGCCGACCGGAAACGTCGACGCGGAGATGGCCGCACGGCTTCTGCACCTGTTCACGGCGCTCAACCGGCTGGGAACGACGGTGGTCGTCGCGACGCACGATATCGGGTTGATCGCCCGCACGCCCGGCGCGCAATTGATCCGGCTGGAGAAGGGATCGCTCACCGATCCGACCGGAGGCCTCCGCAACCCGCCGCCAAGCCCGGTGCAGGTCCGATGAACTTTCTCACGGGAACGGAGGCCGAGCGGCGGCTCCTGCCCGGCGGGACCGTGCGGAGCCCAACCCCCTATGTGATCGCAATCATGACCTTCGCGATGATGATCGTCGCCTCGGCCGGCCTGGCGCTTGCCAATGCCGCCGGCATCGTCGCCGGCGCGGTCGAGAACCGCTACGTCCTTCAGTTGTCCGATGGCGGGAAGCTGGACGCGGCGGTCCGGGCAGCGCTGGCCACGCCCGGAGTGGCAGGTGTCGAACCGGTTCCCGAAGCCGAGATGCGCAAGACGCTTGAGAAGTGGCTGGGTCCCGCGGGCCTTGGCGAGGACCTTCCGGTTCCGGCGCTCGTCCATCTCGAGCTCGCCCCGGGCGCCCAGCTCGATCGGGTACGCGCAGGGCTTGCTCGTGCGGTTCCCGGCGCCCGCTTCATCGCCGAGCAGGCCACGGTTCAGCCCTTGCTCGGCTCGCTCCGGGCGCTTCGCTGGCTGGCCGTCGCGCTGGTCCTGCTGATGGCGCTGGCGACGTCGGCCGCCGTGGTGCTGGCGGCGAGGGGCGCGCTCGACACGCATCGCTCGACCATCGAGATCATGCACGGGATCGGAGCGACGGACGAGCAGGTCGCTTTGCTGTTCCAGCGCAAGATCGCGCTCGACGCCATGGTCGGCGCGCTGGCGGGCGGGCTGATCGCTGCGCTCGCGCTGTTGCTGATTGGAGGTGGCGGACTGGCGATGGCGAGCGACCTGGCTGGAGGCCCGCCGCTTGGGGGAGGCGATTTCCTCCTTCTCGCTCTCCTGCCCGTTGCGGCGGTCGTGCTGGCGACGCTGGTTGCGCGCTTCGCCGTGCTCAGTGCATTGCACAAGGTCATATGATCGCCCGCTTCGTCTCTTTTCTCATCCTCCTTTACGCGCTCGGCTTCATCCTTTTCGGGGTGACTCTCGGCCGCCCGGCCGAGGCCGGGGCGCGAACCGACGCGGCGGTGGTGATCACCGGCGGAACGGGCCGGATCGAGCATGCGATGAAGGTGCTCGAACGGGGCAAGGCGAAGCGCGTGCTAATCGCCGGAGCCGATCCTTTGGTCACGAAGAAGGACCTGGTCGACCGCTTCGGCGCGAAGGGCCGGCTGGTCCGCTGCTGCGTCGATCTCGGCAGCGAATCCGTCGACACGCGTTCCAATGCCGAGGAAGCGCAGCGCTGGCTCGCCCGGCACAAGTACAAGTCGGTGCGGCTGATCACCAACGACTGGCACATGCGGCGCGCGGCCTACGAATTCCGCCGCAGCCTCAACGGTGATTATGAGATCGTCCACGATGCGGTGCGCACGGAACCAGGATTCGCGACGCTCTTCGCGGAGTACAATAAATATCTGCTTCGGCGCGCGGCGGTCTGGCTGGACGTCTGATGGGCGTGCTGCGCTCAATCATCTACGCATTGGTCTTCTACCCGGCCACCTTCGTCTTCGTCGCGGGATGTTTCGCGGCGAGCCTGATCGGGTCGAAGCAATTGCGCTCGGTCGTCCATGCCTGGACCGATTTTCATCATGCGTTCGTGCGCTTGCTGGGGACGCGAGTGGCGGTCCAAGGCGCGATCCCGCCAGGGGCCTATCTGATCGCGGTCAAGCACCAGTCGATGTTCGAGACGCTGGAGATGATGCGCATCGCGCGAACGCCGATCGTGGTGCTCAAGCGCGAGCTCAGCCGCCTTCCCGGCTTCGGCTGGGCGACGCGGCGCTACGGGGTCATCCCTGTCGATCGGGCGGCAGGCGCCAAGGCGCTGCGGGAAATGCTTGTCGCGGGCAAGGAGGCCGTGGCGTCGGGACGGCCGGTCCTGATCTATCCTGAAGGAACGAGGGTTCGTCCGGGAGAGACCCCGCCGCTGCAGGCCGGTTTCGCCGGGCTCTACAAGGTCCTGGGGCTGCCGGTCGTCCCGGTGGCTCTCGACAGCGGGCGGCTGTGGGGCCGCAACCTGCCGGCGGGCAGCGGGACCGTCCATTTCGTCGTCGGCGACCCGATCCCGGCCGGCTTGAAGCGAGACGAAATCGAGGCGCGGGTGCACGCCGCGATCAACGTCCTCGAATCAGGTCCTCAGGCGCGCGCCTAGCTTCTCGGCCGCGGCGACGATCCGCTTGGAAATGTCCGCGAGCTCGGCGTCGGTGAAGCTCTTTTCTGACGGCTGGAGCGTGACTTCTACGGCAAGGCTGAGCCCGTCCGAAGTCTCGAAGCGGTCGAACAGGCGGGCGGCGACGATCGCCTGCTTGTCGGCGCCGCGGATAGCGCGGATCAGGTTGTCGGCCGGAACATCGGACGGGACGATGAAGGCGAAGTCGCGCATGACCGGCTGGAGGGCGGGCGGCGTATAGGCTGAGCGGGCGTGGCCGCTGGAGCGGGGCGCCGGAATCGCATCGAGATAGACTTCCGCCGCGACCGCGCGTTCGGGCGCGTCGATCGCCTTCGCCAGGCGCGGGTGAAGCTCGCCGAACGCGGCGACGATGGTTTTCGGACCAAGGCGGAGGGTAGCCGAACGCCCCGGGTGCCAGGTGGACCCGGCATCGGGGAAGAGCTGCAGGTTGGCGACGGGCGCGCCCGCCGCTTCGAGCAGAGCGATCGCCTCGGCCTTGGCATCGAAGGCGTCGAACGGCGCGGCCTTGCCCGCCTGCCAGCTTCGCGGCCTTTTTTCGCCGGCGAGGAGCAGCGTCGCGGTCGGGCGCTCCGCTTCTTCCAGATAGCGGCGGCCGATTTCGAACAGCCGCGTCGAGGACGCTCCGCGGTCGAGGTTGCGCCGCGCGGCGCCGATCAGGCCCGGGAGAAGCGAGGGGCGCATGACCTTCATGTCCTCGCTGATCGGATTGGCGAGCACCCACGGCCCGCCGCCGAAGACCCCCGCCTCCTCTTCGGAAATGAAGCTCCAGGTGACCGCCTCGTCGAGCCCGCGCGCCGCGGCCGTACGGCGCACCTTACGCTCGACCAGCTGGGAGCGCGTGGCGGTGGGCTTCGCCACTCCTGGCTCGCGCGGCAAGGGTGTGGAGACGACCTTGTCGTAGCCGGTGATGCGCGCGACTTCCTCGACCAGGTCTGCAGTGCCGATGACGTCACGACGCCAGCTCGGAACCCGCACGGCTTCGGCATCGGTGAAGGA
Source organism: Sphingomicrobium sp. (assembly GCA_036378895.1). Lineage (GTDB taxonomy): Bacteria > Pseudomonadota > Alphaproteobacteria > Sphingomonadales > Sphingomonadaceae > Sphingomicrobium. The sequence continues at coordinate 3,586 of DASUVP010000267.1, read as the reverse complement.
AAAGCCGAGCGATTCGAGGATCGAGCGCTGGCGATCCTCGGGCACTTCCACCCCGCCTAGAGCGAAGGCGCGCTTTGCGTCGAATCGGACCGTGCGGTCCTCGACGGGCGGACTGCCGACATGGATCGGCTCGGACGCTTCGCCGCCGCAAATGTCGAGGATCAGGCCGGTGAGGATCTCGAGCCCGTCGCCGAGGAACGCCGGGTCGACACCGCGCTCGAAGCGGGTGCGCGCGTCGCTCGTGAGAGCGAGCTTCTGGCCGGTCCGCGCGATGTGATCCGGCGTGAAGTAAGCGATCTCGAGCATTACGTCGGTGGTCGCTTCGGTGACCCCCGAATCCTCGCCGCCCATGATCCCGCCGATGTCGTGCACCTGCTTCTCGTCGGCGATGACGGTCATCGACGGGTCGAGCACATATTCCTTTTCGTTGAGCGCGAGCACCTTCTCGCCGTCCTTCGCGCGGCGGGCGACGAGCGCACCGTCCAGCTTGGCGATGTCATAGACGTGGGCGGGGCGGCAGAGGTCGAGCATCACATAGTTGGTGAGGTCGACCAATGCCGAGATCGGGCGCTGGCCGGCGCTCTTCAACCGGCGCTGAAGCCATTCGGGCGAGGGGCCGTTGCGGACGCCGCGAATCGCCCGGCCGAAGAAGGCCGGGCAGCCCTCCGGGTCCTCTATGCGGATGCTGATCGGCGAATTGAAGCTGCCTTCGATCGCCGGGACTGCGAGCGGCTTCAGCGCTCCGATGCCAGCAGCGGCAAGGTCGCGAGCGATTCCGCGCACGCCCATGCAGTCCTGCCGGTTGGGCGTGACGTTGACGTAGAACACGGGATCGTTGAGCCCGGCGTACTCGGCGAAAGCCGTGCCCACCGCCGCATCGGCGGCAAGCTCGATGATGCCGTCATGCTCCTCGCCGATCTGCAGCTCGCGGAACGAGCACATCATCCCACGAGATTCGACGCCGCGGATGGCCGCGACCTTCAGAGTGAGGTCGGAGCCGGGGACATAGGCGCCCGGCGGACCGAACACTCCGAGCATGCCGGCGCGGGCATTGGGTGCGCCGCATACGACCTGCACCGCGCCCTCGCCGGCATCGACGGTCAGCACCTGCAGCTTATCCGCCTGCGGATGCTTCTCGGCGGTGAGCACCTTCGCCACGCGGAACGGTGCCAGCGCTTCTGCCGGATTGTCCACGCCTTCGACCTCGAGGCCGATCGCGGTGAGCGTGTCGGCGATCGTCTGGGCGTCCGCGTCTGTGTCGAGATGCTGCTTGAGCCAGCTCAGCGAGAACTTCATGCGCCCACTCCTCCTGAGAGCGTGGGCACGTCGAGTGCTCGGAAGCCGTAATGCTTCAGCCAGCGGATATCGCCGTCGAAGAAGGCGCGCAGATCGTCCATTCCGTATTTGAGCATGGCGAGGCGGTCGATTCCGCAGCCGAAGGCGAAGCCCTGCCATTCGTCGGGGTCGAGCCCGCAATTGGCGATCACCTTCGGGTGGACCATCCCCGACCCGAGCACTTCCATGAAGCCGTCGCTGCCGCCGATGACGCGCTTGCCCTTTTCCAGAGTGTAGCCGACGTCGACCTCGGCCGAGGGCTCGGTGAAGGGGAAGTAGGACGGGCGCATGCGCAGCACGACGTCGTCGCGTTCGAAGAAGGCCTTGAGGAAGGTCTCCAGCGTCCACTTGAGGTGGCCCATGTGGATCGCGCGATCGATGACCAGGCCCTCGACCTGGTGAAACATCGGCGTGTGGGTCGCGTCGCTGTCGGAACGATACACTCGGCCCGGCGCGATCACGTAGAGCGGCGCTCCGGTCGACTGCATCGCCCGGATCTGCACCGGCGAAGTGTGGGTGCGCAGGACCTTCGGCTCCTCCTCGCCCTCATGCCGCTGCAGATAGAAGGTGTCCTGCATCGCGCGCGCCGGGTGGAACTCCGGCATGTTGAGCGCGGTGAAATTGTGCCACTGGTCCTCGATCTCGGGTCCTTCGGCGACCGCGAAGCCGAGGTCGGCGAAGATTTCCGCCAGCTCGTCCATCACCTGGCTGACCGGATGGACGGTGCCGGAGGGAAGGTCATCGGCGGGCAGCGACAGGTCGATCGTCTCCGTGGCGAGCTTGCGGTCGAGCTCGGCGCTTTCGAGGGACGCCTTCCGCTCGGCGATGGCGGAGGTGACCTCCTCGCGCATGGCATGGATCTTCGGCGCTTCCGCAGCGCGGGTGTCGGGGTCCATCGCGCCGAGCGACTTCAGCCGGGCGGTGATGCTTCCGGACTTGCCGAGCACGGACACGCGCAGCTGGTCGAGTGCCCCGAGGTCGGGCGCGGAGCGGATTTGGTCGAGGATGTCCGTGTCTGACGCCATGGCGCGGCCTTAGCTGCACCGCCGCGCAAAATGCAAAGGCGCGTGCTAATGGGACGAACATGAGCAACTGGCCCCGGCTCGATCCGCAGGTCGACCACGACACGTTCGCGGTGCTGCATCTTGCAGCGCAGATGCTCGGCAAGATCCGTGTCCGGCATGCTCCGTGGACCAACCATGGGTGGCACGTGGCGCTTCAGCCGCGGGCGAACGGGCTGGAGACGCTGCCGACCGCAGCGGGAGACGGGAGGACATTCACCCTCGTCCTGGACTTGTGCCGCCACGCGATCGTGCTGTGGATCAGCGATCAGGCGCGCGAGGAGGTGCCGCTCAATGCGGGAAGCGTCGCGGCGCTCCATTCCCGCCTGATCGCACTGCTCGAGCGGAACGGCTTGCCATCGGATTTCCATGGCCGGCCGAGCGAGGTCGAAAACCCCGTCCCGTTCGCCGAGGACAAGGCGCCGCGCGACTACGACCGCGATTCCGCGGACCGCCTGCGCGCCTCCTTCGCCGCGATGATGCCCGTGTTCGAGCGGTTCCGTGCGGGTTTCACCGGCAAGTCGAGCCCGATCCACTTCTGGTGGGGCAGCTTCGACCTCGCTGTCACCCGCTTCTCGGGCCGGACGGCGCCGCAGCATCCGGGCGGGGTGCCGGGCCTGCCCGATCGGATCACGCGCGAGGCCTATAGCCAGGAAGTGTCGAGCGCGGGCTTCTGGGCAGGCGGTGTGACCCAGGCCGAGCCCTTTTTCTACAGCTACGCCTATCCGGAACCGGCTGGCTTCCGCGATCATCCGGTTTCCGCGGGGTCGTGGAGCGGCGATTTCCAGGAATTCGTCCTGCCCTACGAGGACGTGCGGTCCGCCACGGACCCGGAGGCGGTGCTGAGCAGCTTCCTTCAGTCGACCTACGAAGCGGCGGCGGAATTGGCCGAGTGGGACCGCGTCAAGCTGGAACGGGAGCCGGTGGCGCCCTAGCCGGGCAGAAACGGGAACGGCGAGATCGTCTTTCGGTTCTCGTGCACCGCGAGCATTCGCCCGGCGGGCGGAGTCGCTCGGTAGGCGCACTGCATGCGGGGGCAGACGGCACAAGCCGGACCAACGGGTGTCGCTTCCGTGTTCGCCAGGTCGAGGCCGTCGGCATAAGCGATTCGCGGCGCGTAGCGGATGTCGCAGCCGAGCCCGATCGCCAGCAAGGCATCGTCGCGCAGCTCCGGCCGGATCGGCCGCTCA
>DASUVP010000266.1:0-4841 GCA_036378895.1 Sphingomicrobium sp. | reverse complement strand
CAGAACCGGCAAAGCGAGTCCGGGAAGAAAAGCAGCGTTATCTCGACGCAATCGCCGAAGCAGATACGTTGATCGATGATCTTCTCCGCAAGCTGGAACACGCGGGTCAACTCGAACAAACGCTTGTGATCGTCACCGCCGACCATGGTCAGGCCTTCGGTCGTCGCGGCACTTACGGTAACGGAACCTCGGTCCATGAGGAGAGTGTTCGGATCCCGCTCGTGCTAATCAATTCGGGCCTCCCTGCAGGCTCGTTCCGAAGGATCAGCGGCCAAATCGATGTGGCTCCGACGATTCTCGATGTGCTCGGTATCCGACCCCCTCACGCTTGGGACGGGGCTAGCCTCACCGCCGCCGTGGCGGAACGGCCAATTTATTTCGTGAATACGACCGCTGACCTCGTGCTCGGTTATCGGGCTCGGGACCATAAGGTGATTACGAACCTCGTCCGAGGCACAACGGAGGTCTACGATCTCAGCTCCGATCCGACAGAACGGCATGATCTCTCTCACGCGCTTGGCAACGCTCGCACTCGCCAGGAACAGACATGGCTTGCCCTCTGGGCCAGTCGGGTGAACGAACGTTGGAAATCGCGCGCGCCGGTGTCCGCGGGGGCCGTACGCGCAGAGTAGGTCAGCCTTTAAAGGCGACGTTGCATTCCAGCTTCCGCCGATGTGGCGATCTCCTGGTGAACAGTTCGGCCAAATCGCGAAGGTCAACGCCGTATTTCTGTTTAAAAGAGAGCTCGCCCGGTCGATGGGCGTTGATTGGTGGATTTTCACCGTTTTTGGACGCAAGCACCTCGCTCAAGGACATTTCGCAGGGGGAAACCAGCAATAAGAACGCCTGAATTCTAGCAAAAACAGGTCGCTCTGGCGTCAAGTCACGCGGGAATCAGCGGCGGGGAAGCTAAACGCGCGCTCGGACTCCGTAGTTATCGACAGTGCGAGTCCGGATGGCGATGAAGCGAGGGCCGGTTCAGTTGCGCCAGGTTTCACCCGCGACGCGCGTGAATTAGATTCAACGCGATTTATCGGGGTGGGGACCTCATGCGTGGAACATTGATTGCGGGCATTCTGCTGGCATCGATCGTGTCAGCGGCGACGCCTGCGCAGACCGCCGGCTATTGGCGCGCGACCGACACGTCCTCGGCGAGGCTGCTTGCCGCCCACAACCGTGAGCGCGCCCGCGTCGGGGTTGCTCCGCTTCGTTGGGACCCGATGCTCGCAGCCGCGGCGGCTTCCTATGGCCCGACCCTCGCTCGCCTCGGGGGCCTCAGGCATTCACCCAAGGCGGACCGGGCCGGCCAGCGCGAAAATTTGTGGATGGGGACCCGCGGCGCTTTCTCTCCAGAACAGATGGTCGGCAACTGGATCTCGGAGCGCGCCTATTATCGCCATGGCACGTTCCCGAACGTCAGTCGGACGGGCAGGTGGTCCGACGTAGCCCATTACACGCAGGTCGTCTGGCGCGGGACCACGCACGTGGGCTGCGCCATCCATCTCTCGCGCAACTACGATTATCTGATTTGCCGCTATTCGCCGCCGGGCAACGTCGACGGACTCCGCGTCATCTAATTCAAGCACCGAACGGAAATAGCAGTAGCGGAGCCGCGCCGGCTCCGGCTAAGCGGCGAGCATGACGGTGTTCGTCACGGGGGTGGCTGGATTCATCGGGGCGGCGACGGCCCGGGCGCTGCTCGCGCGCGGCAAGACGGTCGTCGGCATCGACAATCTCAACGACTATTACGATCCGCGGGTGAAGCAGGCTCGGCTTGACCGCCTGGCCGACGATTTCGGTGAGCGCTTCGCCTTCACGCGGCTCGATTTTTCCGACGCGTTGGCGCTTCAGGCTTTCAGCGAGGGTAAGCATTTCGATCGCATCGTCCATCTCGGCGCCCAGGCTGGGGTTCGCTACAGCCTCGAGAACCCCGGCGCCTACTTCCAGTCGAACCTGCTGGGGCACGGCAACATCTTGGAACTCGCCCGCAGCCGCGGTTCGAGCCATCTCGTCTACGCGTCTTCATCCTCGGTATACGGGGGCAACAAGTCGCTCCCTTTTCGGGTGGAAGACAGGGTCGACCATCCGCTCTCGCTCTACGCCGCCAGCAAGAAGGCGAATGAGCTGATGAGCGAATCCTATGCCAACATTCACCGGCTTCCGAGCACCGGTCTGAGGTTCTTTACGGTCTACGGACCTTGGGGCCGTCCGGACATGGCAATGTGGATCTTCACGAAGGCGCTCTTCGCCGGCGAGCCGCTTCCTCTGTTCAACCATGGCGAGATGCGCCGCGACTTCACCTATATCGACGACATCGTGTCCGGCATCCTCGCCTGTCTCGACAAGCCGCCGGCCGATGACGGATCGGTCAAGGCCGGTGGAAGCGTCGCGCCGCACGCGCTCTACAACATTGGCAATAACCGCAGCGAAGACCTGATGCGCGTCGTCGAGCTTCTCGAGCGCGCGACGAACCACAAGGCGCTTATCGATCCGCAGCCGATGCAAGCCGGCGACGTGAAGGATACGTTCGCCGACATCAGCGCGATCGAGCGCGACCATGGATTTAAGCCCACTACCACCATCGATGACGGCGTACCTCGTTTCGTGGACTGGTATCGCGAGTATCACGGGGTCTGATGCTTCCACCCATCCTCTCGAAACTCCGGCTGCCCGTTATCGGAGCGCCGCTCTTCATCGTGTCCAACCCGAAGCTGGTGATCGCCCAGTGCAAGGCGGGCGTGGTGGGCAGCTTTCCGGCGCTCAACGCGAGGCCGGCTGCGCAGCTGGATGAATGGATCCACGAGATCACCGAGGCGCTATCTGCCCATGATCGCGATCATCCGGACGCGCCGTCGGCGCCGTTTGCGGTCAACCAGATCGTGCACCGTTCGAATGACCGCTTCGAGCATGACATGCAGGTCTGCGCCAAGTGGAAGGTGCCGATCGTCATCACCTCGCTCGGCGCCCGCGAGGAGCTCAATCACGCGGTCCATTCGTGGGGAGGCATCACGCTTCACGACATCATCGACGACCGGTTCGCCCGGAAGGCGATAGAGAAGGGCGCGGACGGCCTGATCGCGGTGGCGGCGGGCGCGGGTGGGCATGCGGGGCGCTGGTCGCCTTTCGCTCTGATCCACGAGATCCGCCGCTGGTTCGACGGGCCGCTGGCGCTGTCGGGAGCGATTGCGACCGGCGAAGCCGTCCTCGCTGCGGAGGCGATGGGCGCGGACCTCGCCTATGTCGGCTCGGCCTTTATCGCGACTCCGGAGGCGCGCGCTAGCGACGAGTACAAGCAGGCGATCGTCTCGAGCAGCGCCGCCGACATCGTCTATTCAAACCTCTTCACCGGGATTCACGGAAATTACTTGCGTGCGTCGATCGTTGCGGCGGGGCTCGACCCGGACAACCTTCCGGCGCCGGGAGCGGAGGCGATGAATTTCCAGTCTGCCACTGGGGCAAAGGCGTGGCGCGACATCTGGGGGTCGGGGCAGGGCGTCGGAGCGGTCGACAAGGTGCTCCCGGCGGGTGAGCTCGTCGCAAAAATGACCGAGGAGTATCGCGCGGCAAAGGCGCGGCTCTGCGCTAGCTGAACGTTTCCAGCTTTCGGCGCCAGCTCGCGGGGATCTCGACCGGCCGCCGCGAGGCACGATCCACGACGACGTGCACAAAGTCGCCTTCCGCGGCGGCGCTACCCGAGCCTTCCGCGAATATTCCGATCCGGTAGCGAATGCTCGAGCGTCCCAGCTCCGCGACTACCAGGCCGACCTCCACGTCCTGCGGGAAGGCAAGGGGTTCCGAATAAGTGCAGCGGGTCTCCACGACGAGGGCGATTGGGTCGCCGTTGGCGATGTCGAGCATGCCGAGATCGACCATCAAGGCATTCACCGCGCTGTCGAACCACTCGTAATAGACAGTGTTGTTGACGTGTCCGTAAGCGTCATTGTCGGCCCAGCGCGTCGTCATCGCGCGCCATGCCTTGAACTCGGACCGTGCTGCCGGCGGCTTTCGGCTCACCAGGCGGCCTCATAGAGGCGCTGGGCGTCGGCCTCGGTGATCTCGCAAGGGTTGTTCACGAGCAGCCGCGTCTGCTTCATCGCTTCGCGGGCGAGGACCGGCGCTTCGGAAAGATCGATTCCGTAGTCGCGGAGCCGCGTCGCAATCCCGCTTTCGGTAACGAGCCGGTCGAGCCGGTCGATCAGCGCCGCGGCTCGCGCCTGGCTGCCCTGTTCCGCACAATCCGGGACGACGATCGGGGCAAGCTCGGCATAATGTTCGCGTGCCGCTTCCGAATTGTGCAGGAGGACGTGGCGCAGCATCAGCGCATTGGTCACGCCGTGCGGGAGATGGTGAAGGCCGCCGAGTGGATAGGCGAGGGCGTGGACTCCGGCCACGGGCGCGTTGGAGAACGCCAGCCCGGCGAGATGCGCTCCGAGCAGCATGGACTCGCGGGCCGCAATGTTTCGGGGCTCGGTGCAGGCGGTGAGCAGATTGCCGGTCAACAGCCGCAGCGCCTCGCGGGCGAGCGCATCGGATACGGGATTCTTTAGCCGCGCGGACGTATAGGCCTCGACCGCGTGGACGATGGCGTCGACCCCGGTCGCCGCCGTCACTCCGCGGGGAAGGCCGATCGTCAACGCCGGATCGAGCACCGCCCAGTCGGCCGTCAGTGGCCGGGCGTTGACCGCCAGCTTGACGCCGCCCTCGCAAGTGATGACCGAAATCGGGGTCGCTTCCGATCCGGTGCCGGCGGTGGTCGGCACCAGCACCAGCGGAAGCCGCTGACCCTTGGCCAGGTCGACGCCCCAGATGCTGTCGAGATCGTCGCCGGAGCCGAGCAAATA
>DASUVP010000265.1:0-3537 GCA_036378895.1 Sphingomicrobium sp. | reverse complement strand
GTCGGCGCCGAAGACCTGATGGAGCGAATCCAGGGCGGCCAGATCGATTTCGATCGCGTCATCGCGACCCCCGACATGATGGGCGTCGTCGGACGCCTCGGTAAGGTTCTCGGCCCCAAGGGGCTGATGCCGAACCCGAAGCTCGGCACGGTGACGATGGACGTGACCAAGGCGGTCACCGACGCCAAGTCGGGCCAGGTTGAATTTCGCGTCGAGAAGGCGGGCATCGTCCATGCCGGAATCGGCAAGGCGAGCTTCTCCGAGGGCGACCTCAAGGACAACTTCACCGCATTCATGGACGCCATCATCAAGGCCAAGCCGTCGGGCGCCAAGGGCAAGTTCGTGAAGAAGATCGCGGTCAGCTCGACCATGGGGCCGGGCGTCAAGATCGACAGCACGGAAATCGCGGGCGCCTAATCGCCGCGTTCGGTTACCGCTGGAACGCCATTGCGATGAGCGCTCCGGCGGCGATCGCCACGCCATAAGGAATACCGCCGCCGGGTCGGAGCAAGACCACCCGGCGGCGTATTCCTTCGCTCCAATTGAAGGAGCGGATCACCAGTACGAGCAGCGCCAGGACGCCGCCCGCCAAGGCCACGGCAATCAGCAGCCATGGTGCGCCTGCGAAATCGAACCAGAGGCCGGCAGAGGCGAGTAGTTTCACGTCGCCGCCGCCCAGCTTCCCAGCCGCGAACATGGGCGTTCCGACCGCCAGCAAGGCGAGGAAGACGACAAGGTTCTGCCAAAGGCGAAGCTCCGGCCCGGCCACGATCGCGGCGACAATCGCCGAAATGAGCACCAGCGCCACCGTCATGTTCGAGATCCGCAGCCGCACGGCGTCTTCGGCGGCGGCGGCGATCAGCAGGATTGCGAGTATCAGCGCCAGCCATTGCGGCGCTTCTGCCGTCAGGTTCACCTAGGGTTGGCCATCGCCAGATTGTTGGCCGCCCGGGCGTAATATTGACTGCGCGCCTCGATCGCCTGGGTGAAGGCCGCGACCGCTTTCTTGTTGTTCCCCTGCACCCTGGCGATGACGCCCGCGTCGTTGAGCCGCGCCGCCCAATCTGCGTCGCTCTCGCCGGCACGGCGCTGCGGCAGGTCTTCGCTCACCGCCGCCCTCGCCAGTTCGAGGTTGGCCGCGAGCCGCGTCGACTTGGGATCGATCGAAGCCGCCCGCTCGAAGTTCGACAAGGCTTCAGCCCAACGGCCGCGGGCAAGCTGCGACCAGCCGAGATTGTTGAGTACCTCCGCCCGGTTGGGCGAAATCGCCGAAGCCCGCTCATAGGATTGGTCGGCGACGGCCCAGTCGCTGCGATAGTCCGCCGCGACGCCGCGCCCATTCCACGCCCGCCAGGTCGCCGTCGGGAATGTCACCGCCCGCTCGAGCAGCCGCTCGGCCTGCGCGACGTTCCGGACCTTCATCGCCGAAAGGCCGGCACGCTCATACGTCACGCCGTCGTTCGGGTTGCCGACCAGCAACTGCAGGTATCGCGGGAGCGCCGCCGAATAATCGCCCGACGCATATGCCAGATCCGCGAGGAGCCGGTCGACCTCGGGGCCCTTTGCGCCGGCCTTGACCGCATTCGTAATCATCAGCCGTGCCTGATCCAGGCGACCGGCCTGCAACGCGTGCGCTACCTCGCTCAACGGCGGCGCGGGTGGCTGCACCACCGCGGGTGCAGGCTTTGCGGCCGCCAAGGCAACAGCGAGCAGTACGATCATGCGCGCCTCGGTTGGAGCGCCCGGAGCCGCGCCGCATCGCTCCCGAGCAGCACGACGATGTGCGAACCCGATGCGCGGCGCGAAAGCGGGAAGCCGAACTGGGCCGACAGCCTTTGGGCGGCGGCGCGCTGCTTGGCCGGATAGAGGATCACGCTCCTTGTCCGCGCGGTGCTCGCATTGCCAATAGCAAGCCCGCGCCATCCACGGGCGTTGAGGAAGTGGCGGGTGCGTGCCGCGAGTCTGTTGACCCGAGCTGCATTGAGCAGGCGGACCTTCGCTGGCTGCAGATTAGCCTGGCGAAGCGGCACAAAGCGAACCTTGGCGGCCCGCTGCGACACAGCAACGGTCGTCGGTTTCCATGTCGGCTTCGGCACCGTGATCAGCGCAATCTCACCCATCGACACGCGCTCGATCCGTGGGCCAAGTTGCGTCACGACCGCGGGCTCGGGAATCCGCTCCTCGATCGGGCGCAGCAAGGCGGTGTGGGCGAACTCCTGCGGGATCTCCACTGGAGTCGGCTCGTGTGCTGGGATTCGCCCGGTCACGACGGATGGGACTGACGGAGTGAACTCCCGCTTGGCCATTTCAGGCACTGGAGCCTCAGTGAATTTGCGCGCGGGGGGCAATTTGACGGTTACCGACGGACCCAGCGCAGCGGGCTTGACGACGGGAGCTGACTTGGGCGCCGGCGAGGGCTTCGCCTGAGTTTCCAAGGCCGCAACGCGGATTTCCGGCCGTTCGATCGGCCGCGGAGCTGTTCGCGACTTCGGCTGCGGAGGCGGCGCGGCTTCAGCCTCTGGCATCGCCGTGACCGGAACGGGCGGCGTGACCTTAGGAGGAGTTGCGACCGGGGCCGGCGCTGGCTTCGTAGGCTCTGCCGCCGCTAGTTGCACCGCGGGCGCGAGGGGCGGCCCATCCGCGACAGGCGCCGTGTCCAGGGTGTTCGCAGCGGCCACCCTGGCCGCGATTTCCTGCCGCACGCTGAGCGCCTCTTCGGTCCTGCCCTGAAGCTGGAGCGATGCCGCAAAGGCCGCAAGCAGCTGGCTATCGGCCGGAGCCAGCGCAAGCGCGGACTCGTAATAGCGGCGAGATAGATCGAAGCGACCCATTTGGTCGTAACTGGCGGCTATGCCGGCGAGCGCCTCCACGCTGCTCGGATCTTCCCGAGCCGCGATCCGAAAGCTGGTCAAAGCGAGACCGACGTTCCCAAGGGCGAGCAAGCCCCTCGCCTCCGCGATCCGCGCCGGAACGGATCGCTCGATCTGGGAGAGCGGCTTCGGAGTGGACCGGATTTCGAGCTTGCCCTGCTGTCCACCGCAGGCCGCAACCGCGATCGCGGCGCTCGATGCAATGAATTTGCCCCCCCGCTTCATGTCAACCTCCTGACATTGCTGGCATCATTGAACGGATAACCCGAATGACCGCCGGCAGCATGAGCACTCCGATCATCACCGGAAGCATGCAGCCGACAAGCGGCACCGAAAGGAGGACCGGCAACCTGTGCGCCTTTTCCTCAGCGCGCATCCTGCGACGCTCGCGCATTTCGGCCGCGTAGACGCGCAAGGTTTGCGCGATTGAAGAGCCCAATTTCGAGGACTGGATCAGGAGCGTCGCGAAGGCGCGAATCTCTTCCGCTCCCGCACGATCCGCCATCCGCCGCAAAGCGTCCTCATGGCTTCTGCCCGCGCGGAGCTCCAGCACCACGGCGCCGAATTGCTCGGCGAGCTTGGGATGGGATTTCGTCATCTCAAGGCCCACGCGCGCGAAGGCGGCGTCGATGCCGAGCCCAGCTTCGACGCAGACCAGCATGAGGTC
>DASUVP010000264.1:0-5164 GCA_036378895.1 Sphingomicrobium sp. | reverse complement strand
CCATTTCCGGCTGCATGGAGGGATTGTTGCGGTCGTAGAGGAGGGCGCCGTCGATGTAAACCTTTTCGGGACGGCTGTAGACGCTGAACGGGTTGCCGCTCCAGAGGACGACGTCGGCCATCTTGCCAGGCTTCAGGCTGCCGGTCTTGTCGAAGATTCCCAGCGACTTGGCCGGGTTTGACGTCAGCCAGGTGAAGGCCAGCTCGTCGCTGATGTTGATGCCCATGCGGCGCCCGTCGGCCAGGGCCTTGGCCGCTTCCTGGTAGAGCCGCTGGATGCCGTTGGCGTCGTCGGAGTGGACGATCGCGCAGGCCCCCGAATTGTGGACCAGCGGGATATTCTCCTTCACCCCGTCATAGCTTTCCATCTTGAAGCCGAACCAGTCGGCCCACATCGCCGAGCAGATGTCGTTGGCGGCGAGAAGGTCGGCGATCTTGTACGATTCCACCGCGTGGTGGAACGTCCCGATCTTGTAGCCAAACTCCTTGGCGACATCGACCATGACGGCCATCTCGTCGGCGCGATAGCAGTGGTTGTGGACGATGATCAGGCCGCCGAGCACGCCCGCGAGTGTGTCCATAGCGAGATCGCGCTCCGGCATGTCGCCGCCGTTCTTGTTATATTTGTCCCACTTGCGCTCGTACGCCTGCGCCTTGATCCAGGTCGCGCGGGTTAGCGCGATATTGCCCATGCGCGTGCCGGGCATGTTGCCCTTCGACCCGTAGACCCGTTTCGGGTTCTCGCCGCAGGCCATCTTCAGGCCGTAAGGCGCGCCCGGGAATTTCATGCCCTGGACAGTGCGCGCCGGGACATTCTTCAGCGTCACCGACCGGCCGCCGAACAAGTTGGCCGAACCCGGCAGCACCTGGAGCGCGGTAACGCCGCCGTTCATCAGCGCGCGGCTGAAGCCCGGATCCTGCGGCCAGACGCTGTGCTCGGCCCAGACCTCGGCCCGCACCGGGGCGGTCGCCTCATTCCCGTCGCTGTGCGACTGCGTGCCCGGCGAGGGATAGTCGCCGAGGTGGCTGTGCACGTCGATGATGCCGGGAGTGACGAACTTGCCGGTCCCATCGACCTGATAGGCGCCGGCCGGAACGGGCGTGTCCGCACCGCCCACGGCCTGAATGACGCCGTCAGCGAGGACGACCGTTCCGCCTTCGATCCGCCCGCCCTCGCCGTCGAAGATGGTCGCGCCGCGGATGACCGTCAGAGCGCCCGGATAGCGATGGTAGGTGGACGGGTACGGATCCTGGTTGATCCGCACCGGCGCCGCTTTCTTGGGCGGCGGAGTCAGTTGCGCGCAGGCGCCGAGGAGAGCGACCGCAAGGACGCTCCCCACCCCTTTCAGCTTCATCATGCCCCGTTCCGTCGGCTATGCGTTGCGCGGCGAGGTTTCGCCCTGCGGGAACAAGCCCGGGGCCTGCGGTTCCGCAAGCTCGTCTCGGCCTGCCAGCTGATCACGGTCCTGCAGCGTATCGAGGTGCATCCACCGCTTTACGAGGGGCGAGAGCGCAAGGACAGCAACGGCCGCGCCGATCGATATCCACCCGAACATCTCGTAGATGTCGAGCAGCTTCTCCTTGCTCATTTCGCCGCCATGACCGCCGGTCGCTTCGCCGATCTTGCCGGCGACGAAATTGCCGACCGCCGTCATGTAGAACCATGCGCCCATGATGAGCGACGCGAGGAATGAAGGCGCGAGGCGGTTCATCGCCGAAAGGCCCACGGGCGAAAGGCAGAGCTCGCCGGTCGTCGCCAGCAGGTAATAAAGGAAGACGAAAATGACGGGTGTCATCGCCGCCAGCCCGTAGGCCTCGGCTCCCCAAACCAAGACGAGGTTGGCAAGGCCCATTTGCGCGAGCGCAAGGCCGAACTTGGCCGGCGCCGAAGGCTCCATCCCTCGCCGGGCAAGCTTGATCCACAAGCCGGCGAACAGAGGCGCCAGCAGGATGATGTAGATCGGGTTGATCGACTGGAAGATCGACGCCGGGACGCCGGCCCGATCCACGAACCGGTCAGTGAACAAGTTCATCGATCCGCCGGCCTGTTCGAACAGGCCCCAGAACAACGGGTTGAGCGCAATCAGGAAGAGGATTGCGAACATCCGTTCGCGCGGCTCCTTGTCGAGCTTGAAGCTTTCGTAGAGCACGTAGCCAAGCAGCGCGATGCCCGAGATGACCAGCAGGGTCTGGATGACGTCCTGGTACTGGACCAGGGCCCAGATCACCGCGACTGCGCCAACACCGACGGCGTAAAGCGTCCACTCCTTCGACTTGGCCAGGGCTTGCGGCGCCTCTCCAGCACCGCGCAGTGCGCTCTTGCCGAGGACGAAGACGACGAGGCCGGCAAGCATGCCGATGCCGGCAAGGCCGAAGCCATAGCCCCAGCCGATCGTCTGGCCGAGATAGCCGACGAGGATCGTGCCGATCGCCGCGCCGAGGTTAATTCCCATGTAGAATATGGTGTAGGCGCCGTCGCGGCGGACGTCGGTCAGCTTGTACAGCTGTCCGACCATCACTGAGATGTTGGCTTTCAGGAAGCCCGATCCGACGATGATGAAGGCGAGCGCAGCCCAGAAGACGTTGATGGTCGGGTCGGACTGTCCGCCCACACCCTCGACCGCCATCAGGCTGTGGCCGACGGCGAGCAGGATGCCGCCGAACAGGACCGCCTTGCGCTGGCCGAGATAGCGGTCAGCCAGATAGCCGCCGAGGACGGGCGTGATGTACACTAGGCTGGTGTAGGCGCCGTAGATCAGGTTCGACTTGCTGTCGTTGAACAGCCAGTGCTGCGTCAGGTAGAAAATCAGCAGCGCCCGCATGCCGTAGTAGGAGAAGCGCTCCCACATTTCGGCGAAGAACAGCATGTAGAGGCCCTTGGGATGGCCCGCGAACTCCGGTTCTTTCTGGATGGCGACCTTGGCGCCGACCGTCAGGAAGATCGCCAGAACGAAAACTGCAATCGCGGCGATCCAGTCGCCTTCTTGCCATGACCCCATGGGTTTAAAACCGGTCAACGAACTCTCCCACATCTTTCAAGGGCCGCCACTCCCCAGGGCCGCTCAGATACGGGGGGGCACCCTAGCGGGGGAAACGGTCATGTGAAGCGGATTGTTGCAAACGCATGGCAACCCTAGATGAACGGTAAATGCTCAACGACCGTTCCTCAGCGCTTTCGCTGCTCAAAACCCGCCGCTCCGGACGCCCTCGCGAAATGGTCGGCCCCGGCCCTACCGAGGGTGAACTGCGACAGATTCTCGAGATCGCGATGCGCGTCCCGGACCACGGCAAGCTTGCGCCGTGGCGGTTCGTCATCGTCGGCAAGGATCAGCGCGATCAACTTGCATCGCTTCTTCGGCGCGCGCTTCAGGAAGAAGACCCGGAAGCCGGTCCGGCGCATCATGAAAAGGCCGAACAGTTCGCGCGGCAGGGCGAGGCTCTGGTCGTCGTGATTTCCTCGCCAATCCAGAGCCACAAGATTCCGGTGTGGGAGCAGGAGCTGTCGGCAGGCGCCGCGGCGATGACCCTGCTCCATGCCGCTCATGCGCACGGCTATGTCGGTGGATGGATCACCGGTTGGGAAGCCTATTCGCCCAAGGTGAACGCCGCCTTCGCCAGGCCGGGCGAGCGGATCGCCGGCTTCGTCTACATCGGTTCGCCCGGCCGGGAACTGGAGGAGCGGCCACGACCCGATCCCGCTGAAATTGTGCGTACTTGGGACCCGCCTTCAGATTGACCCCATGTGCGCGCTGCTGTATTAGAACAGCATGACGCTTCGAACGAGCCACGAAAAGCCGGTTTACGTCCGCCTCCGCGAAACGATCGCAGACGCGATCCTGTCGGGAAAATATCGTGACGGCGAGCCGCTCCC
Organism: Sphingomicrobium sp.; assembly: GCA_036378895.1. Taxonomy (GTDB): domain Bacteria; phylum Pseudomonadota; class Alphaproteobacteria; order Sphingomonadales; family Sphingomonadaceae; genus Sphingomicrobium. The sequence goes on along the minus strand of DASUVP010000264.1, from coordinate 1,294 downwards.
GTCGGTCCGGGCGCTGGCGGCGGTGGAGCAGGCGAACCCCCTCACTGTGGCGAAAGCCTACCAGGGATTCCAAGACGAGGGGCTGGTCACCGTTCGGCGCGGCGTCGGCCTGTTCGTTGCGCCGGGCGCTCGCGCGCGCCTCCGCGACGGAGAGCGCAAACGCTTCGTCGAGGAGGAATGGCCGGCGATCCGCGACCGCATGGCGCGGCTCGGGATCAACGCCGCCGACCTGATCGAGCGCGAGAGCGCCTAGGCCAGCTCCCCCGCCGGAGCGCGATAGAGCAGTTCGGCCCCCGCCGCAGCACCGGCTCCAAGCCCCAGCGCTTCAGGCACTATCACCGATAGATAATATTCGATCGCGGCACGGCGCCCCGCGCTCGTCGTCTCGCTTTCGCCCGCATCGATCGCGCGCCCGAGCCTCTCCATCAGCCAGCCTGCCGTGAGCACGGCCATCATCGTTGTTAGGGGATAGCTGCCGGTCAAGCGATCGTTCGGAGCGGCATTGCGCGCGGTCGCGATGAGGATCTCGACCTCGTCGGTCAGTGCGATAAGCTCTTCGTGCTGCGCTTCCGCCCGAATGTCCGCGATCAGGGCGTCGAGCGGCGCACCGTCATCGAGCCCGATCTTGCGCTGGACGAAGTCCGCCGCCTGGATTCCGTTGGTGCCCTCATAGATCGGCGCAATGCGCGCATCGCGCAAATGCTGCGACGCGCCAGTCTCCTCGATGAAGCCCATGCCGCCGTGAACCTGGATTCCAAGGCTGCTCACTTCGCAGCCAACGTCGGTGCACCAGGCCTTCACCAGCGGCGTGAGGACATCGGCGCGAAGCCCTGCCTCGCGGTCGCCAAGCGTTCCGCGATCCACCTGACCGAACGCGTAATAAGCCAGTGCTCGGGCGGCCATCGTCAGGGCCCGCATGCGCACCAGCATGCGCCGCACGTCGGGATGCTCCGCAATCGCCATCGGAAGGCCGTTGCGCTGGCCCTGCTTGCGATCGAGCGCATAAGCGACCGCACGTTGCGTCGCCCGCTCCGCGAGACCCACGCCCTGCAAACCCACATTGAGCCGCGCATTGTTCATCATCGTGAACATCGCGCGCATTCCGCCGAGTTCGGGCCCGACCAGCCAGCCCGTCGCCCCTCCGTTTTCTCCATAGGCCATCACGCAGGTCGGCGAGGCGTGGATGCCCATCTTGTGCTCGATCGACACGCAGTGGAGGTCGTTGGCTTCTCCATCCGGAAGGAACTTCGGCACGAGGAAAAGCGAGATACCCTTCGTCCCTTCGGGCGCGCCA
>DASUVP010000263.1:0-12605 GCA_036378895.1 Sphingomicrobium sp. | reverse complement strand
CTCGGTGATCAGCTGCCGCACCATTTCGGGCGCCGATGCCGGTTCGTAGGTCAGGTCGCCGTCCGCCATGACGTATACGTCGGCTTCGATGTCGGCGAACATGCGCCGCACCACGCAACCCTTGCCCTGCTGGCTCTCCGTCCGAACAACCGCACCGGCGGCCGCGGCGACTTCCCGGGTCCGGTCGCGGCTGTTGTTGTCGTAGACGTAAACGGTCGCGCCAGGGAGCGCCTTGCGGAAGCCTTCGACAGTCGCGGCGATGGCCGCTTCCTCATTGTAGCAAGGCAGGAGCACGGCGATGCGCTGATGCTTCTTGGCCACCCGTAAACCCCCTCGTCATCCCCGTGAAAGCGGGGACCCAGTCTTGCTATAGCTAGGTTCCCGCTTGCGCGGGAATGACGATTATTTCTTAGCAGCCGGTTTCTTCGCCGGAGCCTTCTTCGCGGCAGGCTTCGCTTCGTCCTTCGCAGGCTTGGCCGCCGCCTTTGCTTCGGCCGGTTTTCTGCCCGGGGCGTCCTTCAGCGGCTTCGCGGGCTTCGGCTTGGCGTCCTTGGCCTCCTCGACCGCACCCTTGGCCGGCTTCTCCGGCTTCGAAGCCTCGGCCTTGGCCTTAGCCGCCTTTGCCTTGCCCTTCGCCGGCTTGGCCTCCGCAACGTCGTGCCCGCAGCCCGGGCCATGGACGTGGCCTTCCTCGGCCTCGAGATCGGCTTCGAGCTCGGCTCGCGTCGCAGTGCGGTCGGTAATCTTCGCCTTCGAGAAGAGGAAGTCGACGACCTTGTCCTCATAGAGCGGTGCGCGCAGCTGGGCGGCCGCCATCGGCTCCTGCTGGACATATTGGATGAAATGCTCGCGGTCCTTGCCCTGGTACTGCGACGCGGCCTGACCTATCAGCTGGTTCATCTCGCGCTCGCTGACCTCGACGCCGTTCGCAGCGCCGATCTCCGATAGAAGCAGGCCCAGGCGGACGCGTCGCTCCGCAATGCTGCGGTACTCGTCCGCCTCTCTCTCAATCTCGGCAAGCGCAGCCTTCGGATCGGGCTCGTGGCTCGCCTCATGCCGAAGCTGCTGCATGATGTTCTCATACTCGGCGTCGACCATCGACTCCGGCACCTGGAACGAATGGCGAGCGGCGAGCTCGTCGAGCAGGCGGCGCTTCATGTGGGTGCGCGTGAGGCCGTTCAGCTCCTGCTGCTGCTGGTCGCGCAGGATGCCCTTAAGCTGATCGAGGTCGTTGAGGCCGAGCTGCTTGGCGAACTCGTCGTCGAGCTTGGCCTCGCCCGCAATCTTCACGGCCTTTACGGTCACCGCGAAGGTGGCCGGTTTCCCTTTCAGGTTTTCCACAGGATAATCGTCGGGGAAGGCAACCTGGACGTCGCGGCTGTCGCCGACCTTCACGCCCGTCAGCTGATCCTCGAATCCCGGGATGAGCTGGCCCGAGCCGAGCTCGACCTGCATGTCGCTGCCAGTTCCACCCTCGAAAGGCTTGCCGTCAACCGATCCGGCGAAGTCCATGACGACCAGGTCGCCTACCGCCGCTGCCTGGCCCTTCTTGGCGTCGGTCCAGCTCTTGTTGGCGCTTGCCAGCCGCTGAAGCTGCTCGTCGATCGCCCCCTCGTCGGTCTCGACGGTCAGCCGCTCGAGCTTCAGGTCATCGATCTTCGCGGCCGGGATCTCGGGCAGTGCCTCGAGTTGCACCTTCACCTGGACATCGGCGCCGGGCTTGTAATCTTGCTCGAGAGCGACCTGCGGCTGCATCGCCGGGCGCAGCTTCTGCTCCTGCAGCAACTGCTGGACGCCGGCCTGGACGGCGCTGTTCAGCGCGTCCTGCTGGATCGCCTCGCCATGCATCTTGCGGATCAGGTTCGGCGGGACCTTTCCCGGACGGAAGCCCGGCATGCGAACCTGCGGAGCAATCCGCTTGACCTCCTGGTCGACACGCGCATCGATGTCCTCGGCAGGGATCGTCAGCATGAACGCCCGCTTGAGGCCCTTGTTTTCCGTCTCAACCGTCTTGATCACTGTTCAATCCCTAATCTTGCTGCCCGCGCAGCGGTCGGCTGCGCGTGATGTCCATGCTCGGCAGTCCCCCGGACTGCCTGCGCGTGGACATGGTGCGCGCGGAGGGAATCGAACCCCCACGTCTTTCGACACTGGAACCTAAATCCAGCGCGTCTACCAGTTCCGCCACGCGCGCGCGGAACACCGTGCCCGGACAAGCCGGGCGCGATGCTGGAGCGCGGCTATAGCAAGGATCACCGCAGGGGCAACCGCTTAAGGCTCCGCTGCGTTCTTGGATCTGAAAGGATCGCTCATGGCCCAGCAACCCCCGCCCGAAACTCCGCCGCCCCAAACGCCGCAGCCTCCGCAACCGGGACAGCCGACGCCGGCCCCACTTGAAACGCCGGTGCCGACACCCGCTCCGCCGGAAACGCCCAGCCCGCAGCCGGACATCGACGTTCCGGCCCCCTCGACGACGCCGTCGCCGACTCCCACGTCGCCGATCGCCTAGAGAGTCAGGTCAGGAGCGCCGCATCCGGGCGTTGTTCGCCATCACCTCGAAATCGGGAAGCGCGTTCCCGTAATAGTGCGAGCGGGTGGCGTCGAAGAGGATCAGGTACAAGCGGCCGTCGATCACCGCGCCGACAGCCCTGCCCTTGCGCCACAGCTCGTCGCTGTCGAGATGCTCGAAATCGTACTGGAAGCCGGGATAGCCGAGGAACTGCCGCGGCTGTAGGCTCAAGGTGTTGAACTGAACGGCGCCGCCGCGAACCCGGAACGCCGTCTCCAGCATCGCCGCAATCTCGGGAGCCATCATGTCCGAGCGGAATTTCGGAACCTGGCGCTCATCGCTCCTGCGCTGGCGGACGAGATATTCCCCGCTCGGCAGAGCGGTCACGAAGGTGATCCCGTCGAGATAGGGCCCGTTCAGAGTCCAGTCTTCGACCCAGCGTAGGCTGTCGAAGAGAAAGAAGCGACGCTGCCTGTTCCACGGACGCGGAGGAAGGACCGTCACGGAGCCGTTGCCAACGTTCGTCTGCTTGACCCTGACGAGCGAATAGACGCCCAGATCGGTGCCTTCGCCGACACTGCTGCAAGCCGCTAGTGGAAGCAGCGCCGCGGCCAGAATGAGCTTGGATTTACGCATCCCTGAACTCCTCAACCGACCATTTGCCGGATGAACGGCGCGTCGGGAGCGCCCGGTTTCATCTGAAGATAGCGGCCGAGCGCCGCCTTCCCTTCGCCGCTTCGGCCTTCCTTGATCAGCGACAGGCCATGCCACCGCCATGCCTCGGCAGGAGCGTCCGGATAGGCCACGGCAACCGCATAGCTCTGGGCGGCGCGAGCATCGTCGCCCGCGCGGTTGCGCAGCCGCCAGACCTCGCCTTCGTAGTAGCGGAGCATGCCGTTCCAGCCGTCCTGGGCGAGCGTATTGAGCAGGTACTGGCTCCCGCCCGGATCGTTCAGCTTCACCTGGTCCTCGAGCAGCATCTGCCGGATGGGCGCGAGCTTCGAGAGATAGCGGGCGCGGCCGTTGTCGTAGGCGCGTCCGGCCACGGTCACCTCCGCAGCGGACAGCCTGAGATCTGCCATCCGTGAAGTCGGCGAGGGGTGCGTGTCGAATAATGTGCCACGGCGGCGGCGCTTGCGGCGATAGCGCGCGCTGGCCTCCTCTTCGCCGATCAATTGCTCCCAGACGGTCGCCATCTCCATCGGCGGATAGCCCGCCTCGGCGATCAGGCGAGCGCCCATCGCATCGGCCTCGGCCTCCATGGCCCGGCTGTATGCGAAAAGCGACAGGATCGTGCCCAGCTGTGCAAGCTGGACATAATCGCCGAGATAGACGCCGCCGGCGGCTCCACCCATGCCCGCGGCCATCGCGCCGATTGCAAATAGGTCGCTCTTGCGTCTGGTGTCGCGCCATGAGCGGATCATGTGACGGCGAAGGAAGTGCCCGGACTCGTGAGCGATCACGCCGGCGAGCTGCGCTTCGTTGCGCATGCGCAGCAGCAGGCCGGTGAATATCACCGAAAAACCCGACGGGAACATCATCGCGTTGAAATCGGGAATGTGCGCCAGATAGATGCGCATGTCCTTGGCGGCCGGCCCACCGACGCGGCCGATGATGTCCTGCAGGTAGGACACGAGCTCGGGGTCCTTGATCAGCAGGTTCGAGCCGGAGATTTCCTCCTCGGCCCTGTCCATCAGCTGCCACAGGCCCTTCTCGTCCTCGTCCGTCGGCTTGAAGCCTGGACCGATCAGGGGGACCATGTCCGCTGGACGGGTACGCGCCTGGGCGATGCCCGTCGCCATGGATGCGGCAAGCGCGCCACCTCCGGCCAGAAGCGAGCGGCGGCTGATTTCGCAACGCATGCACATCAGCGCTTCTCCTTTGCCTGGGCCTGGCGGACGTCACGTCCCGGCTTCATTCGTCCGACCAGTCGGTCGACCATCTGCGCCGCGCCTTGCGGCGTGCGGATGTCTCCGAACTTTACCCCGGGTAGCTGGCTGCCGGTCTGCAGAACGTTGAACCAGACGACCTCCCCGGTCCTCAAGTCCACCAGTGAGGCGTAGGCAAACTGATTGCTTCCGCCGCTCGGAGCGCAGAAGCCAATGAAGCAACCGGCGACGCCCAGAACCTGCAGTGCAGTTCGGCCGGTCGAGGCGATGTTGTCCTGGGCATAGAGGAACAGGGCATAGTCGTAGCCAGTGCGGCGGCCGAGCGAGACGGCGCCTTCACCGAGCGTATAGTCAAGGCCCTTGCCGCGCTTGCTCGGCAGCGCCGCCCCCGAATATTTGTGAAGTGCGATGGAATTGCCGACGGCGTAGTGGAGCCGTTCGAGGTCGGCGATCTCCTCCGCGCTGACGTTCGGAAGCTCGTTGCGGCGGGCCATGACGAGGACCTTGCCGCCGCGGCCGGCCTGCTCGCTGCGCAGCGCCTGGACGATATTGCCGCGAGCCTGCTCGGTCCATTCCGCGCGCGGCTCCGACATTCCTCCGGTCGTCAGTGAGTTCACCGTCACGTCGGGACGCATGACCAGCAGGCGGTAATCGCCCTGCGGCGGTGTGAACTGCACGTCCGCATATTGCCGCGATTGGACGCACCCGGAAAGCGCCACGCTTGCCGTGAGCGCAAGCGTCAGACCCAGTTTTCGCATTACCAACTCCCCCGGCCCGCGCATGCCGCCAGCCGCCACCGCTCTACCTGCCGCTCAAATTCTGAACGTCAGGTGAAAGCACCGGAAAAAGCTAGAGAATTGAAGGCTCTAGCGGACCGGGCAAGCGACTCCTTCGACACTGCCAAGGCATCTTCCGTCTAATCTGGGCGGAAGCGCAAGGCCAATTTGAGCGGCCAGGGTCGGAAGGATAGTCACGGTCGAAACATGGTCGCTGCGTTCGTTGGGCCGCATGCCCTTCCGCCAGTAGATGATCGGCAAGCGGCGGTCGTAGTTCCATACGCTTCCGTGCGTGGTCGCGTATCCGGGACCCGGCCTGGCGATCGGCGACACATATTCCTTCAGGACGACGTAGAGATCGCCCGACCGTTGCGCGTCGTACGATGCCCGAACGCGCTGGGCGATGGTCCACTTGTCGGGCGATGTCCTCGCCAGAGGCGTCCTCGCGATCTGCCGCTTCGTGAAGACGGCTTCGACCTGCGGGTGCGCCTTGAAGAGAGCGATAGCCTCCCGCTCGACACGTGTCCGATCCACGGGCTTCAGCGCGCGGTCGATCCAGACGTCATTGGAAAGGTCGCCGAGCAATACTGGCCCGCTGAGCCCCAGCTTCGCTGCAATCACCTTGCCGACTTCGGGCGCCGCGAGAGCGGGGTCGGCGCGAGCGGCCCTTGCAATGCCCTTGGCGCGGAGACGCTCGGGAATGTCCATCCCACCATGATCGGCGGTCAATACCACCGAATAGTCGACGCCCTGCGCGTCCAGCACCTGGAAGAAGCCGGCAAGATCGCGGTCGAGCGAGAGAAGCTGCAGGCACATCTCCTCGCCGCCGGATCCAACCCCGTGCCCGACATAGTCGGTGGCAGACAGGCCGACCGAAAGCACGTCGGTCGCTGCATCGGCGCCGAGCTTCAATTCCTGGACGAGACCAGCCGCAACCGCGAGAACGGCTCCGTCATACTCCGGCGAGGCACGGAAGGCGCGGAGGTCTCCAGAAGCTCTGCCGAAGCGACCCGCCCCCACGGTCACCTGCGGCGTGAGTGCGAAAGGCGTCGCTTTGCCCTGACAAAGCGGCGGCGATACCAAAGGCTGACGCGCGGTCGCGATAGCCCCCGCAATGGCGACATTGGCCCTGGTGATGGTCGTAGGCATCACAACCCCCTTGAGATCGGTCGCGAAGCGGTTGCCGCTGAAGTACCAACGCTGGTCGACCCTGTGCCCGCCCATCATCACCGCAGAGCGGTCCTTGCCGGCGACCGCGACGTTGAGGCTTTGGGGCGAGCGCTGCTTCAGAAGGTCGCCGAGCGTCGCCGCTCGAAGATGCATCGGGGATACGGTGTAGTTCGTGGTCGACGACCCCGCGACGCGCTCGTCCTCCGCGCAATAAACCGTCTTGTCGGACCGGGAGACGGATTGGTCGACCCAGGTGTTACCGATGATCCCGGTGTGGGTGGGATGCGACCCCGTGAGAATGGTGGAATGACCCGGACAGGTCTCCGTGCCGGCATGCGCCTGGTAGCCGTTGCGGAAGACGGTCCCGCTCGAAAGCCGCGCCAGCCCGCCGGTGAAGTGCGGTCGATATTCGTCGAACAGTTCAGCGGACAGCTGGTCGACTGAGATGACGACCAGAAGCCGCGGCGCCCCGGGCCTCACCGGCTCCGACGGCTGCTTCGCCTGGGCCGGAACGGCCACGAAGAGGCCGAGGATGAATGCCACCACACCCAGCATGTGCCGTCGCTCCGCTATGCGCCAATTACCCAAGCTTAGACCTAAGCCGCTCGTTCACAACCTGCGGGTTGGCCTTGCCCGCCATCGCCTTCATCGTCTGGCCGACGAAAAAGCCGAAGAGCTGCTGCTTCCCGCTTTTGTACTCGGCGACCTTGTCGGCGTTTACGGCGAGGATCTTATCGATCTCCGCATCGATCGCGCCCGTGTCTGACGTCTGCCTCAGCCCACGCTTCTCGACGATGTCGGCGGCGCCTTCGCCGGTCTCGAGCATAATCTCCAGCACCTGCTTGGCGATCGTCCCGGAAATCGTGCCGTCCGCGACCAGCGATAGCAGCTCCGCCGCCTGCCCCGGCGATACCGGCGACTCCTCGATGGCCTTGCCAAGACGATTCAGCGCGCCGAACAGTTCGGCCACGACCCAGTTCGAAGCCTGCTTCGGCTCAGCACCAGCCTCCAGCAGCGCATCGAACCAGCGCGCTGTCTCGACCTCGGCGGTCAAAACGCTGGCGTTGTACGGAGTTATGCCGAGACCCTCATAGCGCTTGCGCTTGGCGTCCGGCAGCTCGGGAAGCGATGATCGGCACTCCTCAATGAAGGCTTCGTCGAGCTCCAGCGGAAGCAGGTCCGGGTCGGGAAAGTAGCGGTAATCATGCGCGTCTTCCTTCGACCGAAGCGTACGTGTCGTTCCGCGATCGGGATCGAACAGGCGCGTCTCCTGGGCGACGGAGCCGCCGTCCTCCAGCAACTTGACCTGGCGGCGGGCCTCATATTCGATCACCTGCATCACGAAGCGGACCGAATTGACGTTCTTCGTCTCCGTCCGTGTACCGTATTCCGCACCTGGCTTGCGCACGCTGACATTGACGTCCGCGCGCATGGAGCCTTCCTCCATGTTCCCGTCACAGGAGCCGACGTAGCGCAGGATAGCCCGCAGCTTCCGCAGATAAGCCCCTGCTTCCGCAGGAGAACGCATGTCCGGACGCGACACGATCTCCATCAGCGCGACACCCGCGCGATTGAGATCGACGTAGGACATCGTCGGATGCTGGTCGTGCATCAGCTTGCCGGCGTCCTGCTCGACATGGATGCGCTCGATGCCGATGCGCTTGGCGCTGCTCTCGTCCTTCTCGTCGAGCAGGACTTCGACCTCGCCCTCGCCCACCAGCGGATGAAAGAGCTGGCTGATCTGGTAGCCCTGCGGAAGGTCGGCGTAGAAATAGTTCTTCCGGTCGAAGCGGCTCCAGCGGTTGATCACTGCCTCCAGCGCCATGCCCGTGCGGACCGCCTGACGGATGCATTCCTTGTTCGCCACCGGGAGCATGCCCGGCATCGCCGCGTCGATCAGCGACACCTGCGTATTCGGCTCTGCCCCGAAGGCCGTCGCTGCGCCCGAAAAGAGCTTGGAAGCAGTCGCGGTGATCTGCGCGTGAACCTCGAGGCCCACGACCACCTCCCAGTCGCCGGTCTCGCCCTTGATGCGATAAGGCGCGGCAGCGTCAGCCATTACCACCACCTCTTCGGCTGAGCGGTGAAGCCCGCTCGTTCCTCGATCGCCAGACCAGCGTTGAGCACGCTTTGCTCGTCGAGCTCGGGGCCGATCAGATGAAGGCCCAACGGCAGACCCATCTCGTCGAGGCCACCGGGGACGGACATCGCGGGAAGGCCAGCGAGGCTCGCCGGAACGGCGAAGACGTCGTTCAGGTACATCGCGATCGGGTCCGCGCTCTTATCTCCCAAGCCGAAAGCGGCTGAAGGCGCCGTCGGCGTCAGGATCAGGTCGCACTTCTCGAAGGCCTTCTCGAAATCCTGCTTGATGAGCGTGCGCACACGCTGCGCCTTGTTGAAGTAGGCATCGTAGAAGCCGGCGGAGAGGACGTAGGTGCCGATCATGATACGCCGGCGGACTTCCGCGCCAAATCCGGCGGCGCGCGTCGCGGCGTACATCTGATCCAGCCCGCCGCCGCTTTCGACACGGAGGCCGTACCGAACGCCGTCATAGCGGGCGAGGTTCGACGAGGCCTCGGCCGGAGCGATGATGTAATAAGTGGGCAGCGCGTACTTGGTGTGTGGCAGGCTGATCTCGACGATCTCCGCGCCCGCATCGCGAAGCCACTCGATCCCCTTGTCCCACAGAGCGTTGATGTCGGCAGGAACACCGTCGATCCGATATTCCCTGGGAATACCGACTCGCTTGCCCTTGAGATCGCTCGATAATCCTGCTTCCCACTTGGGCACCGGAAGGTCCAGCGACGTCGAATCCTTCGGATCGAACCCGGCCATCGCCTCGAGCATGATGGCGCAATCGCGGACCGTTTTGGCCATCGGCCCCGCCTGGTCGAGAGAGCTTGCGAAGGACACGATGCCCCAGCGCGAGCAACGGCCGTAGGTCGGCTTGATTCCGCAGATGCCGGTGAAGGCGGCCGGCTGGCGGATCGATCCTCCCGTGTCGGTGCCCGTCGCGGCCGGCGCAATCCCCGCCGCCACTGCGGCCGACGATCCGCCCGACGAACCGCCGGGCGCGAGCGCGGCGTTGCCACCGTCCTTGCGCCGCCACGGCGAGATGACCGGACCGTAGGCGCTCGTCTCATTGGACGAGCCCATCGCGAACTCGTCCATGTTGAGCTTGCCGAGCATCCCCGCCCCCGCCTTGCGCAGGTTGGCGGTGACCGTGCTCTCGTAGCGCGGTTTGAAGCCCTTGAGGATGCGGCTGCCGGCAGTCGTGTCCACTCCCCGGGTAGCGAACAGATCCTTGATGCCCAGCGGTATTCCCGCAAGCGCTCCTGGTTCGCCGGTCCCGCGCGCCTCGTCGGCGGCATCCGCTGCGGCAAGCGCATCTTCCGGAGTTTCCACCGTGTACGCGTTCAGAGCACGAGCGCCGGCCACGGCCCTATTGTACTGCTCGGCGATCTCGCGTGCCGTAAACTCACCCGAGCGGAAGCCGTCGCGAAGCTCAGCGATCGATAGTAACGTCAGGTCGCTCATTCGATCACCTTCGGCACAGCAAAGAAGCCGTGCTCCGCGACGGGCGCATTGGCGAGCACGTCGTCGCGGCAGTTGCCGTCGGTCACCTTGTCCTCGCGCAGGCGCAGCTTGTTCGGGACCACGGCGGTCAGCGGTTCGACGCCGTCGGTGTTCACCTCGCCGAGCTGCTCGACCCAGCCGAGGATGTTGTTGAGTTCTGGCACCAGCCGCTCGATCTCCTCATCGCTCATCGCGATGCGAGCGAGCTTGGCGATATGGCGCACCGTGTCGGTGTCGACGGACATGGATTCCCTTGGATCTGGAGAGTCACGCGGCGGCTAGCAGGGCAAAGTTGCACCTTCAAGCGCATGTCCATAGAGCGCCCGGCCAATGTGCGCCCGCCGCTTCCTCATTGCCGTGTTCATCCTGACGCTTCTGTCCGTCGCTGGAGCCTTCGCAATCTTCCAGTTCGGCCAGCAGGTGCTGATCAAGCAGGCCACACCCACCGGGCATTTCGAGGCTCCGCCGCCGCGATCCGGCCCCGATTATTCAGCGATGGAAAACTGGCTCACGCGGCCCGGGATGAACAGGCCGGACGATCCCGCGGATTGGAAGCCGGCAGGCATCCCGACGCCCGCATCGTTCGGAGAGCGCGCCGCGGTCTTCTACGTGCACCCGACGACCTATCTTCAACGCGACCGGTGGAACGCACCTCTCTCCGGCAATGAGAACAGCGATTTTCGGGACATGCTTTTCGTCCAGAGCCAGGCAAGCGCTTTCAACGACGCCGGAGCGATCTGGGCGCCGCGATACCGCCAGGCGGCCTTCGGCGCCTTCCTGCTGAAGAGCGAGGACGCCGAGAGGGCGCTGGACCTCGCTTATTCGGACGTGGCTGCGGCGTTCGACGAGTTTCTCAAGCGCAATCCCGATGGGCCGATCATTCTTGCCGGCCACAGCCAAGGCGCGCTGCATCTGTCGCGGCTTCTTCGGGAGCGCTCGCAGCCGCTGAAGGGCCGGCTCGTCGCCGCCTATGTAGTTGGCTGGCCCCTCAGCCTGACGGCGGACCTGCCGGCCATGGCCCTCAAGGCCTGCGCCACCCCGGAGCAGACCGGATGCCTCCTGTCCTGGCAGAGCTTCGCGCAGCCGGCGAACCCCGACCTGATCATGGACGCCTGGGAAGGCACCAGAGGTCCCACCGGCATCAAGCGCGAGCGCAGGGACATGCTGTGTGTGAATCCCCTGACCGGCACGAGGGATGGCTCAGCTCCGCCGCAGGCCAATCCGGGCACCTTGGTCCCGTCGACCGATATGACCCAGGGCGTGCTCGAAGCGGGCAAGGTCGGCGCGCGCTGCCAGAACGGCCTCCTGTTGCTGGACGGCGAGATTCCGCCGCTCGGGCCTTACGTGCTGCCGGGCAACAACTATCACGTCTACGATTTCGCTTTGTTCTGGGCGGCGATCCGTGCCGATGCGGAGCGGAGGCTGAAAGCGTGGCGCTGATCACGAGCAATCCGGCTGAGTTCGCCGAGGCGGCGACTTCCGGCAAACTGGTCGGTCTCGACGTGGGGACCAAGACTATCGGTCTCGCAGTCTGCGACGCGGGATGGAGCTTCGCAGGGCCGGCAGAGACGATTCGCCGAACCAAGTTCACGAATGATCTTAATCAGTTGGAAGCGCTTGTTCGCACGCAGGATGTGAAAGGTCTTGTCGTCGGATTACCGCTCAACATGGACGGCAGCGACTCTCCGCGCACGCAATCCGTGCGAGCGTTCGCGCGCAATCTCGCCTCGCTGGAGCTCCCTATCCTGCTGTGGGACGAGCGCTGGTCGACGCAGGCGGTGGAGCGGGCGATGATTGAAGCCGACGTCAGCCGGTCGAAGCGCGCCGAGAAGGTCGACGCCCTCGCCGCCGCGCACATCCTGCAGGGCGCGATCGATGCGCTGGCTAACCTGCCGCGGCACGATTAGGCAGCGCGCTCGTGGACCTGATCTCAATCGATTCGCTGAGTAACGAGCAGATCGAGCGTATCCTCGACCGTGGCCTCCGCTGGTTCGACTATAACCGATCGGATTCGCGCGGGCAGGACAAGAGGCTGCATCACAAGCTGGTCTTCAACCTGTTCTACGAAAACTCGACGCGGACGGCGATGTCGTTCGCAACCGCCGCGCACCGCCTCGGCGCCTCGCCCGTCTTTTTCCCGGTCGAGCAATCCTCGATCAAAAAAGGCGAGACGTTCGACGACACGGCCCTGACGCTCAATGCGATGAGGCCCGACTGCATCGTCGTCCGCCACCGCGAGAACGGCGCTCCACAGCGCATGGCCGAGTTGGTCGACTGCCCGACCATCAACGCCGGCGACGGGACCAACGAGCATCCGACGCAGGCCCTTCTCGACGCTTTGACGCTGCAGATTCGCCTGGGGCGCATCGAGGGGCTGAAGGTCGCGATCTGCGGCGACATCCGCCACAGCCGGGTGGCCCGCTCGAACGCCAAGCTACTTCCCCGGCTCGGCGCGGAGGTTCGCCTCGCCGGCCCCCCGTCCCTCCTGCCCGAAGACGCTCCGACTCTTTCGATCGACGAGGCCATCGAGGGCGCGGACGTGGTCATGATGCTCCGCGTCCAGCGCGAAAGGCTCGAAGAAGAGCTGGGCGATGGCCCCGGCGAATATCTCGAACGTTACGGCCTTACCGCCGAGCGCCTTGCGCGGGCCGCGCCGGATGCGCTCGTGATGCATCCAGGCCCGAT
>DASUVP010000262.1:0-3686 GCA_036378895.1 Sphingomicrobium sp. | reverse complement strand
GAACAGGTCGCCGACCCCGCCGACGATGAGTTGCACGGCGCCGGCCGGCAGCACATTCGCCTCGATCATCACCTTGAACGCCGCTTCGCACAGGTACGCGGTCGCCGTGGCGGGCTTCACGATCGCCGGAACGCCCGCGAGCAGTGTGGGCGCGAGCTTCTCCAGCATGCCCCAGACAGGGAAGTTGAAGGCATTGATGTGCAGCGCTGCGCCCTGGAGCGGCGTGTAGATATGCTGGCCGACGAACGTGCCGGTCTTCGATAGCGGCTCCAACGCGCCATCCATCAGAACATGAGCATCCGGCAGCTCACGCCGCCCCTTGGACGAGAAGGAGAAGAGGGTGCCGGCGCCGCCTTCGATGTCGATCCAGCCGTCCTTGCGCGTCGCGCCGGTCTGGTAATTGAGCTCGTACAGCTCTTCCTTGCGCGCCATGATCGCCTGGCCCAGCGCCTTTAGTATCCGGGCGCGCTCGTGGAACGTCAGCTTGCGCAACGCCGGGCCCCCGACTTCGCGGGCGTGCCTGAGCATCTCTCCGAAATCGAGCCCGCCTGAGCCCGTCGTTGCAACGGGCTCGCCGTCGATCGCGCTCTGGATCTCGACGAGATTGCCTTCGCCGGGCGTCCAGCGGTCGAGGGCGTAGTTCAGCAGCTGCGCGGTCTTCATTTTTTCCTCCTCGCAATGAAGCGGCCGGCTTTCAAGCTGGACCTATCGACGCTTCACCTGGCGGCGGCGCAGCTTTACCCATCGTCCATGGGCAATTCGCACCGTACCCGCATCGTCCGTGTCGTGTTCTGGGTGGCGGCGGTCTTCGCGTTTGTTATGGCCGTGCTTCCGCACCCGCCGCAGCTTCCCGGCGCTCCGTCGGACAAGGTCCAGCATATCGTCGCGTTCCTGGTGCTGGGCTGCCTGGCATCCGTCGCCTATCCGCGCACCAGCCCCGTATATCTGGCGGTGGGTCTTTCGCTCTTCGGTGCCGTGATCGAACTGGTCCAGCTGATCCCATCGCTTAACCGTGACGGCGACCCCGTCGACTGGCTCGCCGACACCGCCGCTGCTGGGCTGATGCTGATCTTTCTCCGCTGGTCTCGAGTCAGGCGAAGCGGGTCCGCCGTCGTGAAAAATTGAAGATTGCTTGTGCGTAGGCCCGACTTGCGGCAATTCTTGTACCGACAGGCAAATTGCGGGTTTGGGAAATGCGGAAACTTTTGAGTGCCTTGGTGCTGGGCGGCGCCATGATGCTGGCGAGCTGCGACACCGTTCCGACAACGACTCAGGTTGCTAAGCCGGCCCCTCCGGCCGGCCAGCCGCTTCCGTACCGCTGGACCCACGGCAATGCCGAGAAGGCCCGCAAGGCGATGATCGATAACTTCCGTCGGGCCTGGCTTGCCCCGGGCGATTTCGTCTGGGCGGAGCAGGTGCCGGCCGAAGGCGACCCCAAGATCGTCATCGATCTCCTGACCCAGACCGCCTACGCCTATCGCGGCGATGTCCTCGTCGGCGCCGCGTCGGTTTCTAGCGCCAAGACGGGCAAGGTCACCCCGCTCGGTTTCTGGAAGGTGCTGGAGAAGCGCAAGACCTACCGGTCGAAGAAGTACAACAATGCGCCCATGCCTTTCATGCAGCGCATCGACGAATATGGGATCGCTTTGCATGGCGGCGTGAACCCCGGGTTCCCGGCGAGCCAGGGATGCGTGCGCATGCCGATGAAGTTCGCTGAGAAGCTCTTCGGCCTGACCAAGCTCGGCACCGAAGTCATCATCGAGGGCTAGAACAGCCCGACCAGCAGGCAGAGAAGCAAGACCATGTGGTGCAGCCGCATGGCGGCCGACCTATTCGCGACTTCATGTCGAAGCTCTTGCTATTCCGTCCGATCCGGATGCGTCAGCGGCCGACGAAGGTCGGCTGCCTCTTCTCCAGGAAGGCCGCCACGCCCTCCCGATAGTCCTGGGTGAAGCCTAGGCGGCGCATCGCATCGCGCTGGCGGTTCAGTTCCTGATCGAGCGTATGGGCCCAGCTCGACCGGATCATTTCCTTGATCGCAGCGAGCCCAAGCGGCGGAAGTGTAGCCAGCTTGTTCGCAATCCCGTCTACCTCGGCTCCAAGCGCCTCATCGTCGACGCATTTCCAGATCAGGCCCCATTCCTCCGCTTTTTCGGCCGGGAGCGGGTCTCCGGTGAGCGCCAGGCCCATCGCGCGGGCCTGCCCGACGAGGCGGGGCAGAACCCAGGTGCCGCCGCTGTCGGGGATCAGGCCTATCGCGGAAAAGCTCTGGATGAACTTTGCGGACCTCGCCGCCACGACCAGGTCGCAGGCGAGCGCGATGTTCGCTCCAGCGCCCGCGGCGACTCCGTTGACCTGCGCGATGACCGGCTGCGGCAGGCTCGTTAGCTTGCGGATCAGCGGGTTCCACGAGGTCTCGACCGTCATCCCCAAGTCCACGGGATGGTCGCCAGTCGTGACTGCCCGGTCATTGAGGTCCTGGCCGGCGCAGAAGCCCCGGCCTGCACCGGTCAGGATGATGACGCGTACATCATACGCCTCGTCAAGGGCCGCCTTGAGCTCCTCGTGCATCGCGGCCGTGAAACTATTGAGCCGATCCGGGCGGTTGAGCGTGATTCGGGCGACCGGCCCGTCCTGCTCGAAAATGATGCTCTCATACTCGGCCATGGCGCTCTCCCCGATTTGTCGGCAGGACAAGACGGAAGCTGCTTGTCCGGTCAAGAGGACCCTCCATGAACGCCGACGAACTCGCCGATCGCGTCGCCCGTGAAATGCTTGCCGCGGAGGGCACCGGGCCAGCGTGGGGTATCAAGATTGAAGAGGCGCGCCATCGCTATGCGCGCGTGTCGATGGTCGTGCGCTCCGACATGCTAAACGGGCACGGCATCGGGCACGGAGGGATGATCTTCGCGCTGGCCGACAGCGCCTTCGCCTATGTCTGCAACGGCGGAAATCACGCTAGCGTCGCCGCCCAGGCGTCGATCGTCTTCCTCGACAAGGTGGCCGAAGGCGAGACGTTGGTCGCCGAAGCCGAGGAAGTGGTCCGCGAGGGAAGGGCCGGCGTGACCCGCGTCGCCGTCCGAACTTCGGACGGCCGTGCCATCGCCGAGTTCACCGGCTATTCGCGCACGCTCGGCGGAGCGGTCGTCGAGATTTGAACGTTTACCCCCCAGAGGTTACAGCGCTGCCATGTACACGACCGAGCTTTCCAAGACGGCGAAGATCCAGAACCTCGAGGACCCCGAGCTCCTCGAGGCGTTCGAGGCGCGCGTTGCTGCCGACGAGTTCATCGAGCCCAAGGATTGGATGCCCGAGGCCTATCGCCGAACGCTGACGCGCCAGATCTCGCAGCATGCCCATTCAGAGATCGTCGGCATGCTTCCGGAGGGGAATTGGATCACGCGCGCTCCGTCGCTTCGGCGCAAGGCGATCCTGCTCGCCAAGGTTCAGGACGAGGCCGGGCACGGTCTCTATCTCTACTGCGCGGCGGAGACGCTCGGCACGAGCCGCGAGCAGATGATCGAGGCCCTGCACAGCGGGAGGGCGAAATACTCGACCATCTTCAACTATCCGACGCTGACCTGGGCGGACATCGGCGCGATCGGCTGGCTGGTCGACGGGGCGGCGATCATGAACCAGGTCCCGCTGCAGCGGACCAGCTACGGCCCCTATGCCCGTGCCATGGT
>DASUVP010000261.1:0-24049 GCA_036378895.1 Sphingomicrobium sp. | reverse complement strand
CGGCCTCAGTCTCGACGCCGCCTGGCGCACCATCGACACTGCGCTGGAGCGCGCCGAAGAGGCCGGCGACCGCGTCCTTTTGTTAATAACTGGCCACCATCGGCCCGGGGAGCCGCCAGTCCAGCGAGGCCGCATTAGGGCGGCCGTTCACGACTGGCTTGCGGTATCCCGCCATGCAGGACGTATTGCTGCGGTTCGGGGCGCCCATCCCCGCCACGGGGGCGGCGGCAGCCTCTATATCGTCCTTCGCCGCCGGTAACCCATCCGCTGCACGGATTGTTAACCCTGCCCGTTTAGGTCTGCGGAACCGGCAGATTGCCGGCGCGCGGGGCAAAAACCAGGTCCATGAAAGCAGGCACTGCCCAGAAGATCAGCAACGCCCTGCTCTCGGGTATGGCGGGGTTCGCCTCGTTCGTCTTTTCCCTGTGCGCCTTCCTCTACATCACCGAGCTCAACGATCAGATCATCGCGTCGATCGTTGCCGGCGCTTTCTGCCTTCTAATCAGCTACATAGCTTCCGAGCGGCCGAACAGCGAAAGCGCCCGCGCGCTGTCCGCGCTGGGCGATCGGCTGCTGGCCGTCGAGGATGGCGATCTGGTTTCGCCTCCTCCGGCGCTCGTCCAGAAGAACATGCCGAAGCTCGCCGCCGCGGTGGACACTTTGTTCGCCGAAGTCCGCTCGTCCATCGAAAATGCGCAGGCGCTCGGGATGTACGATCCCGTGACGTCACTGCCGAACCGGCTCCATTTTCGCTCCGAAGCGGACAAGCTTCTGGGCGACGCGGCGCCGAACAGCCGGTGTGCGATGCTTTTCGTCGATCTCGATCGGTTCAAGATGGTCAACGACAGCCTCGGTCATGCTCGCGGCGACCAGCTCCTGATCCTGGTCGCGAACCGGCTGCGCGTCGTTGTGACCGCCGAAATCAGCGAAACCATGTGCCGCCGGCCGCTGCTCGCCCGCCTGGCGGGTGACGAGTTCACCCTCTTCTTTGCCGAAGTCCCGTCGACGGCCGACGTCGAGCGCGTCGCTCGCCGCATCGCCATGGCCATCTCCGAGCCGTTCGAGCTTTATGGGCACAGCGTCGATATCGGCGCATCGATCGGCGTGGCCATCAGCCCGGATCATGGCAACAGCATCGAATCCCTGATGCGCGCCGCCGATATCGCAATGTATCGCGCCAAGGCCCTCGGTGGCGGGCAACATTGCCTGTTCGACGACGATCTGGCGGCCGCTCATCAGCGGAAGATCGATATCGAGAAGGCGCTGACCGAAGCGGTCCAGCGCGGCGAGTTTGTCCTTGCCTATCAACCGCAGCTCAGCCTCGTCACCGGCGAGCTGGTCGGAACCGAGGCGCTCCTGCGTTGGAACCACCCGCGCAACGGCCTTTGCATGCCGAGCAGCTTCATTCCGGTTGCCGAAAGCACCGGCCTCATCGCCGAGATCGGTGAGTGGGTGACGGGCGAGGTAGCGGCGACTTTGGGCAATTGGCACCGTGAGGGCTTCGAACGCCGGGTAGCCTTCAACGTCAGTCCGCGCCAGCTCGACCGGGCAGACTTCTTCTCTCGTCTTCGTCAGGTCTTCGCCGACAGCGGCGTTCCGCTGACGCTCGTCGAGCTGGAGTTCACCGAGACTGCCGCGATGAAGGCAAGCGAGCCGGTCGTCGCCGAGATTGCGGCGCTTCGCGAGGATGGCGCCCGGATCGCGATCGACGATTTCGGGACGGGCTATTCGAATCTCGCCCGGCTGCGTTCTCTGCCGATCGACCGTGTGAAGCTCGACCCGTCGTTGATCGTCGACATCGAGCAGAGCGAAAAGGCCCGGGTGATCGTCCAGGCGGTGATGCACCTGATCAAGGGAGTGGATTGCGAGATCGTCGCCGAGGCCGTCGAAACCTCCGCGCAGGCCGACATCCTCCGCGCGATGGGCTGCCACACCATCCAGGGCTACGTCTTCGCCGAGCCGATGTTCGAGAACGAATATCTGGCGTGGACTAGAGACGCGGGCTCCTCGCGGATCGTTGCCTAGCCCAGGACCTTCGTCAGGACCCGCTGATAGATCCGCGACAATGTATGGATATCCTCCACCGAGGCGCATTCGTCGAGCTTGTGCATGGTCCCATTGGGAAGGCCAAAGTCCACGACCGGGCATAGCTCGATCAGGAAGCGGCCGTCGGACGTTCCGCCGCTGGTCGACAGTTCCGGCGCCAGGCCTGTTTCCTCCTCGATCGCCGCAACGATGACGTCGTAGAGCTGGCCCGGCGGGGTCAGGAAGGCTTCTCCGGAAATGCGTGCCCGGACGGTCGAACCCGGCGCCTCGCGCTCTGAGATCTCTTCGACCATTCGCACGAGGTCGGCGCCGCGCTGCAGATTGTTAAAGCGGATGTTGAGCTGGGCAGTGGCGGACGCGGGAATGACGTTGCTCGCCTGGGTCGGCGTCGTGACGGCCGTGAACTCCAGGTTCGAAGGCGGAAAGGCGTCGGTGCCGTCGTCGAGATGAACCTCGTCCAGGGCCGCTATCACGCGCCCCAGCTTCGGGATGGGGTTGTCGGCGCGGTGCGGGTAAGCGACGTGGCCCTGTGTGCCGGGGACGTCGATCCACATATTCACCGAGCCCCGCCGTCCGATCTTCACCGTGTCGCCCAGGCGTTCCACCGAGGTCGGCTCGCCGATCAGTATCATGTCCGGCCGGATCGACCTTTCCTTGAGCCAGTCGATAATCCGCGGCGTGCCGTAGGTCGCATAACCTTCCTCATCGCCCGTGATCAGCAGCGACGTCGTTCCCTTGGTCTGACCAGTCCGCGAGAGTGCCGCGACGAAGGCGGCGATGGCGCTCTTCATGTCCACCGCGCCGCGGCCCGTCAGGACACCCTCCTCGATGACCGTTTCAAATGGGTCGCTGTTCCAGCCCTCGCCGGGCGGAACGACGTCGAGATGGCCGGCGAAGCCGAAATGCGGGCCGCCTTCGCCGCGGATTGCGACCATGTTCTCGGTCGGCCCGTCGGGCGGCTCGCCGAGCACGAAGCGGTGCACGGTAAAGCCGAGCGGAATCAGCGCCGCCTCCAGAACGTCGAAGACTTCGCCGCGCGCTGGAGTCACG
The DNA here is from genome assembly GCA_036378895.1 of Sphingomicrobium sp. Taxonomy (GTDB): domain Bacteria; phylum Pseudomonadota; class Alphaproteobacteria; order Sphingomonadales; family Sphingomonadaceae; genus Sphingomicrobium. Next base: position 20,953 of record DASUVP010000261.1, on the reverse strand, counting down.
CTGGGGCAGTTGATTAGGTCGCGGGCAAGCGCGATTGGGTCCACCGGCATTTCGGACGCGTAGCAAAGGAGCGGGGCATGCCCAAGGTTGACCTTGAATCGATCGAGCAGACCAACCGCACGGGCTATCCTCCACCCTTCGACCAAGACGTCACCGGCCGCTGGTACCGCAGGCTCGCCCCGGCGACCGGCCTCACGGATTTCGCAGCCAGCCATGTCGTCCTGAAGCCCGGCGCCTGGTCCAGCCAGCGCCACTGGCACGACGGCGAGGATGAGTTCCTGGTGATGCTTTCAGGCGAGGCCGTGCTCGTGGAGGACGAGGGGCGGACGGTCTTGCGCGCCGGCGACATCGCCGCTTGGCCGAAGGGCACCGGCAACGGGCATCACCTGATCAACGAGGCGGATAGCGACTGCACGTTCGTCGTGGTCGGAGGCGGGGAGAACACGGGCGGCGGCTATTCGGACATCGACATGCTCTTCACTGCCGACAGTCGCTACGTCCACAAGGATGGCAGCCCGTACTAGGCGGCCTCGTGCTCGTACTGCTCTATCACCCAGGGCTCATCCTGGGCCTTGTCGATCCATTCGATGACGTGCGGGTGGGATAGGACCGCCTTCATGTAGAGCTCGGCGAAGGGCGGCATCGGAACGGAATAGGTGATGAAGCGGGTGACGACCGGCGCGTACATCATGTCCACAGCGCACCAGTCGCCAAACAGATAGAGTCCCGTGCCGCCGAACCGCGCCCGGGCCTGAGCCCAGAGTTGAAGAATGCGCTCGATCTCTCTGCGCACCTCGTCGGACAGGGGCTTGAAGGGAAAGGTCTTGCGGACGTTCATCGGCAGGTCGCGGCGCAGGTTGGCGAAGCCGGAATGCATCTCCGCCGCCATTGACCGGGCCATCCCGCAAGCGGACTCGTCGTTGGGCCAGTATTTCTCCTTGCCATGGCGGTCCGCGAGGAATTCGACAATGGCGAGGCTGTCCCAGACGACGCAGTCGCCATCCCACAGGATCGGGACTTTGCCGAGTGACGGCGCGAACTCGTCGCCCTCCCGGCGTTTCTCCCAATCCTCGTCGAACATCGGCACGACGAGCTCCTCGAACTCCTCGCCCGAGTGCTTGACCGCCAGCCAGCCGCGCATCGACCAGCTCGAATAAGCGCGGTTGCCGATGATGAGTTTGATCATGTTGACCCTTCATTCAAACGATAGTCTTAAGCACGCTGCGTGCAGGCTTCGGTTCCCTTGTTCAGATCCACGGCACCGGACCGACGCGAGCTCTGGGTGCTTGCAGCTATCACGCTTTGCGGCCTGGCGCTGCGCCTGTGCGAGGCCGCAACCCAGCCGCTGTGGACCGACGAGGCCTTAACCCTTGTCCTCGCCAAATGGCCGACCCTCGACCTGCTTCTTCGTCCCGTCGATCCAACCGCAGGCCTTTACTACGTCCTGCACCAGCTCTTTGTCCCGGACGAAGCGGGGCTGGTGGCGATACGCGGTATCTCCATCGTTGCGGGAACATTGTCGATTCCCGGCATCTACGCAGTCGTGCGGCTCGGGATCGGCCGCAGCTCCGGACTGCTGGCCGCCGCACTCCTCGCGATCTCGCCGGTGCTGGTGGACTACAGCCAGGAAGCCCGGGCCTATGCGCTGCAACTCTTCCTGGTGCTGGTGTCGGCGGCGGCCCTGCTCGGATGGACGCGGCGGCTAGGCAAGGGAGGCGGGACCGGGGCGCTGATGCTGTTCGCCTGTTCTACGGTTCTCGCATTCTCCACGCATTTGTCGGGCAGCTTCTGGGTTGTCCCGGCCGTTCCGCTGTCTGCCTGGGCGGCATTCCGGTACGGTACGCCTGCGCAGCGGCGAACGTATCTGATCGCCCTCGCGGCAATGGCCGGGGGCGCGCTTCCCGAGCTGATCCGCCTCGTTTGGCGAGCCTATCTTGGCGGCGGATTCGTCTGGCTGGACCAGGCCGGTACGGCGGCAGCCCTCGCAACCTGGAGCGAGACTCTGCTTCCGATAGGTGGTTTGATTGCCACGCCGCTTGCCCAACTGTTGTTCTTGGCGGTGCTCCTGCTGCTCATCTGGCGGCTCTATGCACATCGCGAAGGGCTGCGCGCCTGGATGACCGAGTCACCAGTCGCTGCGGCCGTGATTGGCATTCTTCTGTTTGCGCCGCTTCTCGTTTGGCTGTTCGGGTTCGTGGTTGTGCCGATCTTCATGCCGCGCACGATCCTGATGGGCGTGGCGGGGTTCATCCTGCTGATTTGCCTCGTCGACCGTTTTGAGAAGCGGCCGTTCGTTCGGGCCGCGGCCGTTCTTGCTTTCGCATTGGCGCTATCTTCCTCCGGGACGGTCCGGGTGAAGGAAGACTGGAACGGGGCAACGGAAACCCTCGCTCGATCCGCTCGACCAGGCGACGTCATCCTTCACTGCGCTTCGTGGAAGTATCCGCCGTTCCGTCACGCCGTTCGGCAGATCGAGGGCGTCCCAAATGTGGTGCTGCTCGACTGGCGGATGGTCCGTTTCGATGACTTCGGACTCTCAGGAAGCGATTGGGAGAGGACCTACTTTCGCTCCATGCTCGAACCGCCGATGCGCTATTTGATGGGTCAAAAGACCCGCCTTCCGATCCGTGAAACTACTCTGGAGCCCTTCCAGCGAGCCTGGGTCGTCGAGAGCGAATGCGGCGAGGAGGGGCAGGCGAGAAGCCGGGAATGGCTGGGCAGGGGCCGTTACACGCTCGCCGGCTTGTCGTCGTCGACGCCGCATCATTCGGGCATTCGGGTGTGGTTGTTCGAGCCGGACGGCGCCGCGACTCGCCGGGTGTATTCGGTTACGAACTAAAGCGTGGCGTCCAGTATCGCGGTGCGCAGTTCGGCAATGCCGAACCCGGTTTCGCTCGAGGTCGCGATCAGATGCGGATGCGCGGCTGAATGCTTCGCCGCCTCGGCCGTGGTGCGCTCGAGCGTCTTCGGTAACTCAGTCGGCTTCACCTTGTCTGCCTTGGTCAGGACGAGCTGGTAGTTGACCGCCGCGTTGTCGAGCATGTCCATGATCTCGACGTCGACCGCCTTTATTCCGTGACGCGAATCAATGAGCACAATCGCCCGTCGGAGCACTGCGCGTCCGCGCAGGAAGTCGTTAACCAGGTACCGCCAGCGCTTCACGAGGTCCTTCGGCGCTTCCGCGAAGCCGTAGCCCGGCATGTCGACGAGCCGGATCTGTGGCGGCTGCCCCACGTCGAAGAAGTTCAGCTCCTGCGTGCGACCCGGCGTGTTCGACGTCCGCGCCAATCCCCTGCGGTTGGTGAGCGCATTGAGGAGCGAGCTCTTGCCCACGTTCGAACGCCCGGCGAACGCGATCTCCGGATAAGCCGGGTCAGGCAGGAATTTCAGCCCGGGCGCCGACTTCAGGAACTCGACCGGCCCCGCGAAAAGCTTGCGGGCACGCTCGGCGAGCTCGTTCTGCTCCTGATCCACTTCAGGTCGTCGCCGGATGCGTGTCGGCGAAGTGGAGGCCATACCGCTTGTACAGCCACCATTGCTGCAGGATCGTCAGGATGTTGCTCGTCACCCAGTAAAGCTGCAGGCCGCTGGCGAAGGGCGCCATGACCACGACCATCACCCACGGCATGATCGCGAAGATCTGCTGCTGGGTCGGGTCCATCGGTGCGGGGTTCAGCTTGAACTGGAGCCACATGGTCACGCCCAGCAGGATCGGCAGGATTCCGATCAGCAGGAAGTAGGGGGGAGTGAAGTTGAGCAGGCCGAAAAGGTTGATCGGGGTCAGCGGGTCGGGCGCGCTTAGGTCCTTGATCCAGAGGACGAAAGGCTGGTGGCGCATCTCGACCGACACGAGCAGCACTTTGTACAGCGCGTAGAAGATCGGGATCTGCAGAAGGATCGGAAGACAGCCCGCCGCCGGATTGATTTTCTCCTGCTGATATAGCTTCAGCATCTCCTGCTGGAGCTTCGGCTTGTCGTCCTTAAAGCGCTCCTGGATCGCCTTCAGCTTCGGCTGGATCTTGCGCATCGCCGCCATCGACTTGAACTGCTTGTCGGCGATCGGGAACATGATGCCCCGGACGATCAAGGTCAGGCAGATGATCGCGACGCCGAAATTACCTATGATTTTGAACAGCCAGTTCAGCAGGTCGAAGATCGGCCGCATGAACCATTCGAACCAGCCCCAGTCGATCGCCTTGGAGAGAAGCGTGATACCCGCGTCGTCGTAACGATCGAGCGCGGCCTTCTCCTTGGCACCCGCGAAGACGGAGGTCCGAAACGTCGATGACTGGCCCGGTGCGACGATCGAGGCCGGCGCGATCGCGCTCGCCTGATATGCACCCGTGGGTGAATAGTGGAACGACTTCCTCGTCGCGCTCCGCGGAGCCAGCGCCGTGAGCCAATATTTGTCGGTGAAGCCGATCCATCCGGATGAGGGGTCGAAGTTCAGTCCGCTCGCGCCGGCCGCGCGGATGGTCTCCCAGTCGACGTTATAGTCCGCCTCCCCGTTGCGGACGCTGATCGGTCCGACGTGGACGGTCCACTCCGAGCGGTCGGCGGAGCGGCCTGCGCGGCTCGAATAGCTGAATGGCTCAACCTGGATCGGCTGGGCGGTCGGGTTGCTCACCCGCTGCTCGACCGAGAACAGGTAGAGATCGTCAATCGAGACGATCAGCTGGTAGACGGCGCCATTCGGAGCGGTCCAACTCAGGGTCACCGGCTTCTCCGGCGTCAGGAGCGGCGAGCTTGCGGTCCAAACGCTGATTGCGTTCGGCGCGTTCGGACCGTTCCAGCCGAAACCGACGAACGATGACGCCGACGTCCCCTGCGGGTTGAGCAGCGCGACCGGCGAGGATTCCTTCGAAAAAGTGACGTGATGCTTCAGCAACCACAGATCGTCGATGCGCGCACCCTTGAGGTTGATCGAGCCTTGCAAGGACGGTGTCCTGATCAGAACGCGCGGCGTCTCGCGGAGCACCGCCTTGCGGTCGCTAAGCTTGGCAGCGCCCTCCGCAATCGGCGCCTGCTGTGACGTTGGCTGGGCCTGAGGATCCGGTGTCGGCTGAACCTTGCCGTTTTCGACCTTTGGAGGGGGATTCGCCGGAACGAACTTATCCGACAGGATGCTCCAGCCGAGCAGCACGAGCGCGCTTAGCACGACCGCGAGGATCAAGTTCTTGTTATCGTTCACGTATGATCCTCGATGAGGCTATGGGACTGGGTCGTAACCCTGGCCGCCCCAGGGATGGCAGCGCATGATCCGCTTGAAAGCGAGCCATCCACCGCGCGCCGCGCCATAGCGTCGAAGTGCGGTGATCGCATAGGCCGAACAGCTCGGCTGGTATCGGCAGCTCGGCGGAAGCACCTGCGACGGGCCCTTTTGCCACCCGCGCGCGATCAGGATGAGCAGCTTGGCGATCACGGACGAGCTTTCTCCAACGCCCGCGCCAGATCTGTCCGAAGCTCGCCGAAGTCACGTTCGATCCCGCCGGAGCGGCCGATCATCACATGGTCTGAGCCGGGATGGCCGCTCGCAGGAATGATCTCGCGAGCGAGTTCGCGGAAGCGGCGCTTCATGCGATTGCGAACGACTGCGCCGCCAACCTTCTTGCTGACGGTGAAGCCGACCCGCTTGGCCGGATCGCCGTCCTTGCGGTCGCGGACGAGGAGGACGAAACCCGGCATTGCCGCGCGCCTACCGGCGTTCGCAGCGAGAAAGTCCGAGCGTTTCCTGAGGACTGTTAGGCGCTGAGCTTCTTGCGGCCGCGGGCGCGGCGCGCGTTCAGCACCTTGCGACCGCCCACCGTTGCCATGCGCGACCGGAAGCCGTGCCGGCGCTTGCGGACGAGGTTGCTCGGCTGGAAGGTGCGCTTCATCGCTCATTCTCTCAAAATCTAAATGAAAAGGGCCGCCGTTCCGGCAGCCGCTGTTGCAGCGGGCCGATAAGGGAGGGGCGGGCGGAAGTCAATTGGCTGTCCGGTCGCGATTGGCCCGGCTCTCACGGTCTGCCCAGGTTTCTGGCGGGGTGAGCGGCGGATCGGGGACGATGCCCGTCAGCTCATCGGTGCCTTGCTTCTCCAGTTCCTTCTGCCGCCTGAGCCGGCGCCGCGCGCTTCTGCGGCGAAGAGCCCAGTCCGCCCAGCTGCCGGCTTTCGGCCGCGAGCGCTTGAAGCGGACATAATGCCGTTTCGCCCACATGCTGGTCTTCAGAACCAAAGCAAGCCCGATTGCGAAGACGAATACGCCGCCCGGGCCGGGCAGGGCACCTACGGGAATCGCCGCGATCATGAGCAGGACTCCGACCGCGAAGATCGTCCACTCGACCACCGGGCTGTCGATGAAGGTACGCCACTGTTCCTTCGAGATCATGTTGACGATGTGGGGCCACGCCGTTGTTCCCGCAAGGACTTGCGGGGCCGCGCCGAGGCGCGCTAGCAAACGCTCGCCGAGCTAGGGGGGTGTCTGCGTAGTGTAGTGTCGAACCGTGGCGGGGCCGCATGACGGCGACCGTTGCCACTGTCGCGTATCTCGGCCTCGAGGCCCGGCCCGTTGAAGTCCAGGTCCAGCTTTCGGCCGGTCTGCCGCGATTCACGATCGTCGGCCTGCCGGACAAGGCCGTCGCCGAAAGCCGCGAACGCGCTCACGCCGCGCTGGCCTCGATCGGGCTCGCCCTTCCGCCGAAGCGGATCACGGTGAACCTGTCGCCCGCGGACCTTCCCAAGGAAGGCTCGCACTTCGACCTGCCGATCGCTCTTTGCCTTCTCGCGGCGATTCGGGACAGCGGACGCTGAGACCCTGTCGCACTATGTTGTCGTCGGAGAGCTAAAGCTGGACGGGCGGATCGCTCCGTCGCCCGGCGTCCTCCTCGCGGCCTTGTTGGCCTCGTCCGAGAGCAAAGGCCTCATCTGTCCCGCATCGCAAGGCGCAGAAGCGGCGTGGGCCGGTGACGTCGAAGTGGTCGCGGCGCCAGACCTGCTGGCGTTGCTGGCGCATTTGAAAGGCACGTCGGTGCTGAGCCCGCCCCAGCCCGGAGAAGCCGCTGTTCCCATGGGTGGGCCCGACCTCAGGCAGGTAAAGGGGCAGGAGGTCGCCAAGCGGGCGTTGGAGATCGCGGCCGCGGGGGGCAAAACATGCTGATGAGCGGACCGCCGGGGGCGGGGAAGTCGCTTCTTGCCGCCTGCCTGCCGGGAATCCTCCCGCCGCTGCAACCGGCCGAGGCGCTCGAAGTTTCGATGGTCGCGTCTGTCGCGGGCGAGCTGGAAGGCGGGCGAATGACTCGGCGACGGCCGTTCCGATCGCCGCACCACAGCGCTTCAATGCCGGCCCTCGTCGGCGGCGGTCTGCGCGTCCGGCCGGGTGAGATCAGTCTCGCTCACCTCGGCGTTCTGTTCCTCGACGAGCTGCCAGAATTCCAGCGCGGTGTTCTGGATTCGCTTCGGCAGCCAATCGAGACCGGCAATGTCAGCGTTGCGCGGGCCAATACGCACGTCACCTTCCCGGCGCGTGTGCAGCTCGTCGCGGCGATGAACCCTTGCCGGTGCGGCCATCTGGGGGACCCGGCGCTTGCCTGCAGCCGCGCCCCCAGGTGCGCCGCGGATTATCAGGCGCGAGGATCGGGCCCTTTGCTCGACCGCATCGATTTGCATGTTGATGTGCAAGGCGTGTCCGCGGCCGATCTCACGCTTCCGCCACCAGCCGAAGGCAGCTCCGCAGTCGCGGGCCGGGTGGCCGCCGCGCGCCAATTGCAGGCAGACCGGTACAATGGTTCGGGTGTGCGTACGAATGCCGAGGCCGACGGCGATCTGCTGGATCGCGTCGCGACGCCGGATGATCCGGGACGCAAGCTTCTCGCTGATGCAGCAGCGGCGATGCGATTGTCGGCGCGCGGGTTCCATCGGGTGCTTAGGGTCGCGCGGACCGTGGCGGACCTTGCGGGAGCGGATCAGGTCGGACGGATTCATGTGGCGGAGGCGCTCAGTTATCGGCGGCAGGCCCCTCGCAACTAGGCAAGAGCCTCGTGTAATCGAAATTTAACAACAATTCTGGCATGTTGCCGATGCGCTTGGGTGCCGGTTCTACGACCCGCCGCGTATCGAGGGGGTTGCCATGAAGCTGCTGGATTCCGCACTCTACACACTGAAGAAATACGCAGATTTCTCCGGTCGCGCGTCGCGTGAGGAGTTCTGGTGCTTCTTCGCATTCGTGATCATCGCGAACGCGGTTGCAAGCCTGGTAGGCGCGGTTCTCCGGGTCGGACCCATGCTGTCGGCCGCCGTCGGCCTGCTGCTCATCATCCCGCAGCTCGCAGTAGCCGTCCGGCGCCTCCACGACATCGGCAAGCCGGGCCGCGAGCTGCTCGTTCCATGCTTGATGCTGTTGCTGCTGCCTCTGGCCTTCGCCTTCCGCGGGATCCTCCCGCAAATCGTCGCCCTCGGCTTTCTCGGGATCACGCTCCTCGCCTTTGCGCACCTGCTGACCCTGTTCATGAAGAAGGGAACGACGATCCCCAACCGCTATGGAGCCGCACCGACGGCCTTTTCCTTCGCTCGCTAGCTAAGGCGGCGGTTGTCCTTGCCGGACACCCTCGCTAGCTAGGGCTCGCTGCGGGCCCCTGTGGCGGAATGGTAGACGCGCTCGACTCAAAATCGAGTTCCTAACCGGAGTGTCCGTTCGAGTCGGACCAGGGGCACCAAGCACCTCTCGCTATGTAGGGAGAAAAGCCATGCCGATGCGATTTGCAGTAGCCTTCGCAGTCGTCGCCGCCGCTCTTGCTCCCGGGGCTTCCGCACAGAGCAGCGACCGCGTGGTTCCGGCCAATTTGCAGTGGAAGGAAATTGTCCCGGGTGCGCAATTCGCCGGTACCTATGGCGATTGGGAGAAGGGGGCGCACGGCAAATTCGTCCGCTTCGTCAAAGGGGTGCAAATCCCGCTGCACCGTCACACGAACGACTATCATGCGGTCGCGATCTCCGGTCGCATCGTCAACCTGTTCGAAGGCGGACGCCGCGTCGAAATCGCTCCGGGTGATTATTTCTACATGGCCGCGCGGCGCGCCCATTCCCACGAATGCCTGTCGGACGGGGGCTGCCTGTTTTACACCTACGGGAACGCGCTGTGGGACTTCGTGCCCTACGAAGCTCCGCCGCAAGGGACGTCCCCACCCGAGCGCGGCAAATAGCGCGAGATTCTTGCGCTTCGGGCTATGGTGAGGCGCGTCGGGCGCGGATATGCTGAATTCATGGACGCTCGGACCAGCAAGAAAACACCTGCTTCGCCCGAGATTCCGCACGCGTTCGTAGAGAGCAGCGCCAAGCGGGATCGCCTCCTGGCGTCCATTGCGCTGATCGCCGGAATCGCCACTGTGATCGCCTTGCCGTTCGCGCTCAGGGCCGGCGCTGAATTCTTCCTTCCGGTGACCGCTGCGCTGGTGATCGCCATCACCCTCGTGCCGATGCTCGAATGGTTCGAACGGCGCGGCGTCCCGTCGAAGATCGCGTCTGCGGTGTGCGTCGTCTTCTTCCTGTTGCTCGCGTCCTTCGCGGTCGGATCTATCGTGCTTCCGGCGATCGACTGGGTTGCCTTGGTCCCCGAGCGCATTCCAAGGGTTCAGGCCGCCCTCGACCCGGTGCTCGACCTCTACAAATCGTTCGACCGCTTCGTCGACCGAATCCTCTCGCAGGTTATGACAGCGCCCGAGCAGGGCCGCACGGTTACGCTAGCAACGCCCAATTCGCTGTCGGGCCTGCTTGCGACCTCGGCGCCGCATTTACTGATCCAGCTCTTCTTCGCGTTGCTGGTGATCTACTTCTTTCTCGCGGGCTGGACCGCGATGCGGAAGCGCACGATCGTCAGCCGCGGAAGCTTCGAGGGCGCGCTGACGACGGCCCGGGTGATCCAGCAAGTCGTCGACGCGACTTCGATCTACATCGGGACGATCACGCTCATCAACGTGACGCTGGGCGCGCTCACAGCGCTGGTGGTGTGGCAGCTGGGCATGGACTCGCCGATCATGTGGGGCGGCATCGTCGCCGTCCTCAACTTCATTCCTTACCTTGGACCGATCGGGTCTGCGATCCTGCTGTTCGTCGGCGGCCTGATGACGCTGCCCGACGTCTGGTCGGCTCTGCTTCCGCCCTTGATCTTCACCGGGCTTCACCTTGTCGAGGCCAACCTCATCACGCCGATGATCGTCGGCAAGCGACTGACCATCAGCCCGCTTGCCATCCTCGTCTCACTGAGCTTCTGGGCCTGGGTCTGGGGGACGACGGGGGCTTTGCTCGCTGTGCCGCTCCTCATCATCATGAAGACGATCTTCTCGGCCGCGGGAACGCCCGACATCGCCGGATTCCTCTTCGAACACGGCACCTTGACGCATGCGGGCGAGGAGGAGGCGGAAAAAGATCCCGCCGATGTTGACACCCCGAAGCCTGCCACCTAGTTCGCCGCCACGCCAAAAACGCGGGTGTAGCTCAGTTGGTTAGAGCGCCGGCCTGTCACGCCGGAGGTCGCGGGTTCGAGCCCCGTCACTCGCGCCATTCCGTGAAATCGTGATGAGGCCGGAAGGCCGACCTTACTGCGGCGAGGCGCTTGCGGTTCCTGTCGCGGCCGCAGCAGTGGCCGTGGCTGTGCCCATAGCTGAAGCCTTGCCTAGCGGCTTCTCGTCCGCGGCAGCCATTCCGCCACCGCTGAGCGTCCATCGCAAATTGTCCGACGCTTGGACCTTCTCGACATAAGGCTTGTGCTCTACCGCGTCGGTGGCCTTGCGCGCTTCGAGGTTGAAGCGGACGGCCACGCGCTTGTCGCCTCGCATCGAAGGGGCGAGCTTCAGAACCTCGGCACCCGGGATCTCGGCGATCGCTTCGGCAGTGGCCGTGGACTGGCCGCGGGTCGCGACGTCGCGTCGCTCGGCGAGGATCGCGGCCGACCGAAGCGCATCGACGCTCGGCTCGCGCTGGACATAGCCCTGCGTGAAGGAGGCCGGTCGGCCCCAGCCGCCTGCCCAGCGATAGAAGATATGCGCGCCGACCACAGCGTTCTTGGTCAGCGTCGATGCCCAGTAGGGGACGACGTAATCGGCATGATAGTGCGTGGCGTTGCCGACTGGCTTGTAGACGTAGCCGGCGAGCGCCGCTTCCGCGACCGATCGCGCGCGCCGCCATGCGTCGACCATCGGCGTGCGATTGAGCGAGCCGTCGCAGGTGAAGGTGAACTGGCAGCCCGTGGCGCGGGTCGATCCCTCATAGACCACACCGCAGACGTTTGCCGGGAAGGCCGGGTGCCGGACGCGGTTGAGGACGACCTGCGCGACGGCGCGCTGCCCGTCGGTGCTCTCCTGGCCCGCCTCATAATAGACAGCGCTGGTGAGGCACTCGAGAGCGCGGGCACGTGTCGATGCATCGACCTTGCCGAGTGAGAAAGTGCGAGCAGCTGGATTGGGCCCCGCATCAAGCGCCATGCTCTTGTTGATGGCCAGCGCCTGGTCGGCTGGAAGCTGCCGGATGAGGAGGGGCGGTGGCGCGGGGAGCGCAGCTTCACCCGACCGCAGTCCGGACAGTGTGGGCGTCGAACCAGCCGTACCGGCAAGAGCCACGATCCCCGCAAGCGCAAGGGCGCCGGCAAGGATTACTTCCTGCGGTCGCTCGCGCCAAAAGCGCGCGGCGTTCAAGGCAATGGTCTGTGTCACGGGACGCGGTGATATATGTTAATAATACGCTCGTTTCAATGACGCTCGTCCGGCCCCCGTCGCCAATGTCCCGTTTGGGACCATCGCAGCAGTGGTCTCAGCGGCGCGATCCAAGCTATTCCGACAATTAGGTAAAACAGAGCCTGAACGAGAATCGGAAGGCGCCCGATCGTCCCTGCAAAAGTCGCGATCAGCACTGCCCAGGCAAGGATGAGCAGAAGGATCATCGCGATGGCTGCTGGCCGTCTCCAGCTCGGTTCCATCACACGAACTCCTCGACTCCGTCGGGACTGGCGAAACCGTGGAGGGGAATGTCCCAGGGTTCGGTTGGGATAATCGTGTCCAGCCGTTGCATGGACCAGCCAACGCCGATCAACTTCGCGCCAGTCTTCTTCAGATGCCCGAGCGCGCGATCGTAATGGCCCTTGCCGCGCCCGAGCCGGGTCCCCTTGGCATCGATCGCGATCAAAGGAACGAAAATGAGATCGGGATCGACCACCGGGGCCCGCCGCTTCGGCTGGAGGAAACCGAACGGGCCCGGTTCCAGCGGATCGCCCGCGAGGAAGCGGAACGGCTTGGCCGGGTTCGAGAATGCGGGGAAAGCGACGATCCGCCCGACTGCGCGCGCTTCCTCCATTGCCAGCATAGGGCTGATCTCGCTTCCGAGCGGATGATACCCAGCCACGACGGCGGCATGGGCGCAAAGGGACGTCAGGTGTTCGGCGAGCTTCTGCTCAAGGATTGCGCGATGGCCGTCGTCGAGGGTGCGCGCGAAGGCCTTGCGCGCCTCGAGCGCGCTTTTCCGGAGCGAATCCTTGGACAGATCGAAGGGAAGTGACGGGCCCACCGTGGCCGTTTGCCGGAAATCCTCTGACGCCACAAACGTCAGGTGGGCGCCGTGTACATCGGACCAGGGTCCGGGCAGGGACAGCTCCCATTAGGATCGATAAGCCTCAGGGATATTCAAAGGCTCGCACCGGGCAGTACCCGTCGCCGCCAATCTAGGCGCGAGCCGCCTCGGTCTCAAGGGTCGAGGCGAGCGATTCCAGCCGATCTGCGATCCGCTCGGCGCGATCGGCGAGCGCGGGATCGATTTGCGGCGCGGGAATCGATCCCGACGATTTGCCGCCATCGACCATCTCGTCGGCGAGCAGGAGCGAGGCGAACAGCAGCTGCCGCGCCTCGGAAAGGGTGCCGAGTCCGGCGAGCGCCTCGCGGCTCTTCGCGTCGACCAACGATGCTGCCTTGCGCAGCGAATCCTCTTCTCCGTCGCGGCACGCCACCTTGTAGGTCCGCCCGGCGATGAAGACGTCGATCTCGGCCATCAGGCGTTCTCCGCCATGCGGATGATCTGGTCGAGTTCGGCGACGGCCTCCCGGACTTTCGTGCGAAGCGCCTCGTCCTTGCCGCCCGAGCGGTCGACGCGCGGGATAGCCCGCTCGATACGCTCGAGCGCGCGCTCCACCCGATCCAGCGCTGAATTGAGGCGGCCCTCTTCCATTGGCTTTTCGCTACGCAAGATGTGTGATTCCGGCAAGTCGCCAGTGCGTCCGCATCGGCCGGAAGGTTGACGGTTCACCGCTCACCGGCCAAGGGCCACCGCAACTCGCCCCGGCGACTCTCGCGCGGGGCCGATCCCATCGATGGAGCGACGACTTGCAGCCGACCCAACGCCGACTTGCCAACGCGATTCGGGCCTTGGCAATGGACGCGGTCGAAGCTGCGAACAGCGGTCACCCGGGCATGCCGATGGGGATGGCCGACGCTGCCACGGCTCTGTTTACACGCCATCTGAAGTTCGATCCCGCTGATCCACATTGGCCGGATCGCGACCGGTTCATCCTGTCCGCTGGCCACGGTTCGATGCTGATCTATGCGCTGCTCCATCTGACCGGGTACGAGCGGCCGACGCTCGAGGACATCAGGAACTTCCGCCAGTTGCACAGCCCGACTGCCGGCCACCCCGAGAATTTCGAGCTTGAGGGCGTCGAGGTCACGACTGGCCCGCTCGGACAGGGCGTCGCCATGGCGGTGGGTTCGGCGATCGCGGAGCGCCACCTCAACGCAGTCTATGGCGATGAGCTTGTGGATCACTGGACCTACGTGATCGCGGGGGACGGCTGCTTGATGGAGGGCGTCAATCACGAGGCGGTGGGCCTTGCGGGCCATCTGAAGCTCGGCCGGCTGATCGTCCTTTGGGACGACAATGAGATCACGATCGACGGTTCCACCGACCTGTCGCGCAACGAAGACGTCGTCGCGCGCCATGTCGCGGCGCGGTGGCACGTTACGGAATGCGACGGCCTCAATGCCGACAACGTCTCGCGGGCGATCGAGGAAGCGAAGGCCGATTCGCGGCCGTCGCTGATCCGCTGCAAGACGATCATCGGCTTCGGAGCGCCCAACAAGCAGGGCACGGCGGCGACGCATGGGGCGGCGCTGGGGAAGGACGAGGTCGAGTCCGCACGCGCCGAGCTCGGGCTGGAGCCGGTCGAGTTCACGGTTCCGGACGACGTTCTCACGGCCTGGCGTGAGGCGGGACGGAAGGGCGCGAGTGCGCATGCCGAGTGGCAGAAGCGGCTCGATGCAAGCGGCAAGAAGAGCGAATTCGAGACCCGCATTTCGAACATGGCGGACGACAGCTGGCTCAAGCCCTATGTCGACGGGCTGCTCGCCAACCCCCCGACGGTCGCGACGCGCAAGGCATCGGAAATGGCCCTTGAAGCGATCAACGCCGCAATCCCCTCGACCATCGGCGGCTCGGCCGACCTGACCGGATCGAACAACACGAAAACCAAGGGGCTGCAGGCGCTTACGGCCGACAATTACGGCGGTCGCTACATTTATTATGGCATTCGCGAGTTCGGGATGGCCGCGGCGATGAACGGCATGGCGCTGCATGGCGGGGTCATTCCGTACGGCGGCACCTTCCTCGTCTTCACGGACTATGCACGGCCGGCGATCCGCTTGTCGGCGCTGCAGAAGGCGAAGGTCATCTACGTGATGACCCACGATTCCATAGGCCTTGGCGAGGATGGACCAACTCACCAGCCGATCGAGCACCTTCAGAGCCTTCGCGCGATGCCCGGTCTCAAGGTCTTCCGTCCGGCGGATGCGGTCGAAACGGCCGAATGCTGGGCGCTTGCGCTCGCGAGCGAGGAGCCGAGCGTGCTCGCGCTCACCCGCCAGAACCTGAAGCCGGTGCGCACGGAAGCCGCGGACGGCAACCTCTGCGAGCGTGGCGCTTATCGGCTCAAGGCGGCTGGAAACGCACGTAGGGCGATCATCCTGGCGACCGGCTCTGAAGTCGAGATCGCGCTCGAGGCTGCAGAACGGCTTGAAGCGCAGGGCATCGGCACCGATGTGGTCTCCATGCCCTCGACCGAGCTCTTCGACGCGCAGCCGGATTCGTATCGCGAGGACATCCTGCCGGACGTTTCCAACCGCGAGATTCTGCGCGTCTCGATCGAGGCGGGCACGACCTTTGGCTGGGAGCGCTACACGGGGCTGCACGGCCTGCGCATCGGCATCGACCGCTTCGGCGTCTCGGCTCCGGCCAAGGACGCATATGAATATTTCGGGCTTACCTCAGAGGCCGTGGCCACGCGGGTGCTCGACCACATGAAAGCAAGGGGCATCCAATGACGAAAGTTGCAATTAACGGCTTCGGACGCATCGGCCGTTTGGTCGCGCGCGCCATTCTCGAGCGGCCGGATAGCGGGCTCGAGCTGGTCGCGATCAACGATCTCGCGGATGCCAAGGCCAACGCCTGGCTGTTCAAGCGCGACAGCGTCCACGGCCTGTTCCCCGGCGAAGTCGAAGCCGACGGCAACGACATCATCGTCAACGGCAAGCGCATCCACGTTACCGCCGAGCGTGATCCTGCGAAGCTTCCGCATGCGGCGAACGGCGTGGAGATCGCGCTGGAGTGCACCGGCTTCTTCACCGACCGGGCGGGCGGCGAGAAGCATCTCGAAGCAGGCGCCAAGCGCGTCCTGATCTCGGCACCGGCCAAGGGCGCGGACCTCACGGTCGTCTACGGCGTCAACGACGACAAGCTGACGGCCGAGCACAAGATCGTCTCCAACGCCTCCTGCACGACCAATTGCCTCGCTCCGGTCGCCAAGGTGATGAACGACACGATCGGCATCGAGCGCGGCCTGATGACGACCATCCACGCTTATACGAACGACCAGAAGATCCTCGACCAGATCCATTCCGACCTGCGCCGCGCCCGCGCCGCCGCAATGTCGATCATCCCGACGACCACGGGCGCTGCCCGCGCAGTCGGCGAGGTGCTTCCGGAGCTGAAGGGAAAGCTCGACGGCTCGGCCGTCCGCGTGCCTGTCCCGAACGTCAGCCTCGTCGACCTGACCTTCACCCCGAAGCGCGACACGACGCTCGAGGAAGTGAACGGCGCGCTTCGCGCCGCCAGCGAAAGCGGCCGCCTCAAGGGCATCCTCGCTTATTCCGAAGAGCCGCTGGTCTCGATCGACCTCAACCACAGCCCCGCAAGCTCGACCGTCGACAGCCTCGAAACGGCCGTCCTCGAAGGCAAGCTCGTTCGCGTCGTCAGCTGGTACGACAATGAATGGGGCTTCTCGAACCGGATGGTCGACACCGCCACCGCGATGGCCAAGCTCGGCTGAAGCTGGGCATGGCCGGCTTCAAGACGCTCGATGACCTGCCGGAGGACCTGACCGGCAAGCGCGTGCTGGTGCGCGTGGACCTGAACGTGCCCATGGATGGGGCCAAGGTCACCGACGACACGCGGCTGAAAGCCATGCTCCCGACGGTGCTGGAACTGAGCGACCGCGGCGCGATCGTGCTGCTGCTGTCGCACTTCGGTCGGCCGAAGGGCGAGACGCGCCCGGACATGTCGACGGCCCAGCTCGTCCTGCCGGTCCATCGGCTCTCGGGCCGGTCGGTGCGCTTCATCGAGGACTGCCAGGGCCCGGAGGCAGAGAGGGCAATCGCCACGATGCTGCCCGGCAATATCGGAATCCTCGAGAATACGCGTTTCCTTTCGGGCGAAGAGAAGAACGACCCCGAGCTGGCGAAGGCGATGGCGGCGCTTGGAGACTATTACGTCAACGACGCTTTTTCCGCCGCGCATCGGGCCCATGCCTCGACGGAAGGGATCACACATTTCCTTCCGAGCTTCGCTGGACGCGCGATGGAAGCGGAGTTGAAGGCGCTCGAGCGCGCTCTCGGCAACCCGGAGAGGCCGGTCGCTGCTGTCGTCGGCGGCGCCAAGGTTTCCACCAAGCTCGCGGTGCTCGGCCATCTCGTCGGCAAGGTTGATCACCTGATCATTGGCGGCGGGATGGCGAACACTTTCCTCGCGGCGCGCGGAGTGGACGTCGGGAAATCGCTCGCCGAACATGATCTGACCGGCGAGGCGAATGCGATCTTCGAGCGGGCGGACGAAGCCGGCTGCACGATTCACCTCCCGTACGACGTGGTCGTGGCAAAGGAATTCGCGCCCAATCCGCCGAGCATGCGCACCTGCAACGTGCATGAGGTGCAGGCCGACGAAATGATTCTCGACGTCGGTCCCGCGGCCGTCGAAGCACTCGCGGACGTCCTCAAGACCTGCCGCACCCTGGTGTGGAACGGACCCTTGGGCGCGTTCGAGACTCCGCCGTTCGACGCGGCGACGGTTGCGTTGGCGAAGACGGCCGCAGCGCTGACCAAGGAAGGCTCGCTCATTTCCGTCGCGGGCGGCGGCGATACGGTGGCTGCGTTGAACCACGCTGGTGTCGCGCAGGACTTTACCTTCGTCTCGACCGCGGGCGGAGCATTTCTTGAATGGATGGAAGGGCGTACGCTCCCGGGCGTGGCCGCACTTGAGAAGCAAGGGGACTGAAACATGGCGCAGAACGCAGAAATGCTCGCCAAAGTGAAGAACGCGAACGGTTTCATCGCAGCGCTGGACCAGAGTGGCGGCTCCACTCCCGGAGCGCTCAAGGGCTACGGCTATCAGGGCGACGAATGGTCGTCCGAGGATGAGATGTACGGCCTCATCCACAAGATGCGGACCCGGATCGTCTCTTCCCCTGAGTTCACGGGGGACAAGGTCCTGGGCGCGATCCTGTTCGAGCGGACGATGGACGGCGACGCGAACGGCAAGTCGGTTCCGGAATATCTGTGGAGCAAGGGAGTCGTCCCATTCCTCAAGGTCGACAAGGGTCTCGCCGATGAGGCGGAAGGCGTGAAGCTGATGAAGCCGATGCCCGACCTCGATGCGTTGCTCGAGCGCGCCGTTGAGAAGGGCGTCTTCGGGACGAAGATGCGCTCGGTGATCGAGCTCGCCAATCCGGCCGGTATCGCGCAGGTCGTCGGCCAGCAGTTCGAGGTCGCTCGGCAGATACTCAGGCACGGCGTGGTCCCGATCATCGAGCCGGAGGTGTCGATCAAGAGTCCCGAGCGCGCTCAGGCCGATGAGATCCTTCGCGACGAAATCCTTCGTCACCTGGATCGCCTGCCCGAGGGCGATGAGGTCATGCTGAAGCTCTCCATCCCGGCGAAGCCCGGCCTCTTCCAGCCGCTGATCGATCATCCGCGGGTGCTTCGCGTGGTAGCGCTCTCGGGCGGCTTCTCTCGGTCGGACGCATGCCGTGAGCTGGCGAAGAACCCGGGTATGATCGCCAGCTTCTCCCGGGCGCTGCTGGAGGACCTGCGTCAGGACATGAGCGACGCGGAGTTCGATCGTTCGCTCAAGAGCGCGATCGACGAAATCTACGAGGCTTCGACCGAAAAGGTCACCGCTTAACCTTGGACAAGGATTTCGAGCCGGCAGACTTTGCTCCGCCCAGGCGAACTGAGCCCTGCCGGCTCTATCTCATTTCCCCTCAGCACGTCGGCGGGAACTTCCCCGATCGACTCCGTTCCGTTGCGGAGAGCGAGGCGGTCGCAGCCTTCCAGCTGCGGGTGAAGGGCGTTCCCGAACATGAGCTGGCGCGGCTGGCAGAGCCGCTACAGAGGATTTGCTCCGATGCGGACGTCGCGTTCATCGTCAACGACAGCATGAACCTGGCGAAGCGGCTCGGCGCGGACGGAGTGCATCTCGGCCAGCAGGACGGCAGCGTACAGGAGGCGAGGGCGCTTCTCGGGCCCGGGGCGCAAATCGGAGTGACCTGTCACGACAGCCGTCACCTCGCGATGGAGGCCGGCGAGGCGGGTGCCGATTACGTCGCATTCGGAGCCTTTTACCCGACGACGACGAAGCCTTCGCTTTATCGACCGGACCCTCCGATCCTGAGTTGGTGGTCGTCGCTGTTCGAGATTCCGTGCGTCGCCATCGGCGGCATCACGCCGGGCAATGCCAAGCCGCTGGTCGATGCGGGGGCGGATTTTCTCGCGGTCTGCCAGGCCGTCTGGGGTGCCCCCGAACCCGCGAAACTTGTCGGCGAATTCAAGGACTTACTCGACGACGCAAAGCGCCCTTGACGCAAACTTACCTCTAGAAAATGGCGAACTTCCGCCGTTCTCGCCGATTCTGTGGCTGAAATGCACCACTCTTGAGAGTAATGCACCCGACACAGTGCTATAAGGCAACCATCGCGCTTGGTGGCCAGTTAGGGGCGCGACAAACCAGCAAGGGATTACCTTATGCGCAAATATCTTCTCGCCGCTGTCGCGGTAGCCGCGGTTGCATCGCCGGCAATGGCCCGCGATGGGTCCGGCTATGTCGGCGTCGAAGGCGGTATCCTGTTCCCGAAGGACCAGGATGCGGACCTCTTCGTCGATTACACGACGACCCAGACGCCCGCGACGCCGGTCGTCGTCGGTCCTGCCGACACGACGTTCGACGACACGTTTGGCCTCGATTACAAGAAGGGCTACGACCTCGACATCATCGCCGGTTACGACTTCGGAATGTTCCGGGTCGAAGGCGAGATCGGCTACAAGCGAAGCAAGTTGAACGACCTTGAGATCGATTCCTCAGATCTCGCGGCGCTGAACACGGCTCTCAACCGGCCTGACCGCGATGTGGCTCCGGATCCGGTCGGGACTCTTCCAGCCCTCGTCGACAGTGACGTCGATCTCGACGGCAAGGTCAGCGTTCTGTCGGGCATGATCAACGCCTTGCTCGACTTCGGCGATGAGGACGGCCTGTCCTTCTACGTCGGCGGCGGTTTCGGCCGCGCTCGCGTCAAGACGCTTGGGGAAAGCGACAGCGCCTGGGCCTACCAGGGCATCCTCGGCGCTCGTTATGCGCTCAGCCCGAACATCGATCTCGGCCTGAAGTACCGTTACTTCCGGACGGGCAACCTCGACTTGTCGGACGACACTGGTGTCGCTCTTGCCGGCAACACGGAAACCGTCCTTCCGACGGGATCGACCGTTCCGGTCGATGTGACGACGAACGCCGTTGCGTTCACCGACTTCGAGTCGAAGTTCCGGTCGCACAGCCTGTTGGCGAGCCTGATCTTCAACTTCGGTGCAGCCGAAGCGGCCCCGCCTCCGCCTCCGCCTCCGCCCCCGCCGCCGCCTCCGCCGCCTCCGGCGACGCAGACGTGCCCGGACGGATCGGTGATCCTGGCGACCGAGGCCTGCCCGGTCCCGCCGCCTCCGCCGCCGCCGCCGCCGCCGGCGCCGGAACGCGGCTAAGCCCTGTTAGTTTGCGTGCGACTTCCCGGGCGAGGCAGCAGCTTCGCCCGGGATTTTTTTGTCACCGCCGAAGCTGCCCGACCATCGACCTTAGCGTCTGTGCGTCGTGGATCGCGTCGGCGTGGATGTCGTTGTTGAAATAGGCCCAGACCGATCGGCCGCTATCGGCCTGCTCGACCATCCAGTCGGCCCAACCCAGAAGCGCATCGTCGGAGTAGCGGCCCCAATATTTGCCCTTGCCGCCGTGGAAGCGAACGTAGGCGATCGGCCCGACGGCGATGCGCTCTGACGCGGATCCCGCCATATCGTGAATGCAGAAGGACGCGCCATGCCGTTCGAGTAATCCGTAGGTTTCAGGACCGTACCAGCTCCTGTCCCGGAACTCGAAGACGCTCGTCACATCCCTGGGGAGCACGGAAAGGAATTGTTTCAGCCGTTCGAGGTTCAGGCCGAGGCTCGACGGGAGTTGGTAGAGAATGGGCCCAAGCCGATCTCCAAGGTGCCGCACGGAGGTCATCATTCGCTCGAGGGGTTCTTCGGGATCGATTAGCTTCTTGGCCTGCGTGATGTAGCGGTTGGCCTTCACTGCGTAGCAGAAGCCAGGAGGCGCCTGGTCGCGCCATTTGGCGAATGTCTCGGGCTTAGGCAGGCGGT
>DASUVP010000260.1:0-2576 GCA_036378895.1 Sphingomicrobium sp. | reverse complement strand
GGTCATGGCCTTCTTCATCGTCGCCGGCGAGGAGCAGGGCGTCCCGCACGCTGAGCTCACCGGAACGATCCAGAACGACATCCTGAAAGAGTTCGCGGTCCGCAACACCTACATCTATCCGCCCGAGCCGAGCATGCGGATCGTGTCCGACGTGATCGCTTTTTGCGCGCGCGAGATGCCGAAGTTCAATTCGATCTCGATCAGCGGCTATCACATGCACGAGGCCGGGGCAACGGCGGTTCAGGAGCTCGCCTACACGCTCGCCGACGGCATGGAATATGCGCGCGCGGCGATGAAGCAGGGGCTGGAGATCGACGAATTCGCCGGCCGCCTGAGCTTCTTCTTCGGCATCGGCATGAACCTGTTCATGGAGGTCGCGAAGCTGCGCGCGGCCCGGACGCTCTGGCACCGGATCATGACCGATCTCGGCGCGCAGAAGGATGAGTCCAAGCGGTTGCGGACCCATTGCCAGACGAGCGGCGTTAGCCTGACCGAGCAGGATCCGTACAACAATATCGTCCGAACGACGGTCGAAGCGTTGGCCGCGGTGCTCGGCGGTACGCAGTCACTGCACACCAACAGCTTCGACGAGGCGATTGCGCTGCCGACCGATTTCAGCGCGCGCATCGCTCGCAACACGCAGCTGATCCTGGCCGAGGAAAGCGGCATCACCGCCGTCGCCGATCCGCTCGGCGGAAGCTGGTATGTCGAAAAGCTGACCCGCGAGCTTGAGGAGCGCGCGTGGGGGCTGATCCAGGAAGTCGAGGCCCACGGCGGCATGACCAAGGCCGTCGCCGAAGGGCTCCCCAAGCACCGCATCGAGGAAGCCGCTGCGGCTCGTGCGGCGAAGGTCGACACGGGCGAGACGGTGATCGTTGGCGTCAACCGCTACCGGCTGGAAAACGAGGCGGAAGTCGACATCCTCGAAGTCGACAATGCCCGCGTTCGCGCAGGTCAGATTGCGCGGATCGAAAAGACTCGTGCCTCACGCAACGAGGACAAAGTTCGTGCGACGCTGACGGCGCTGGAAGAGGGCGCTCGCGGAAGTGCGAATCTGCTTGAGCTGAGCGTCGCCGCGGCCCGCGAACGCGCAACGCTTGGCGAGATTTCGGATGCGCTGGAGCGTGCGTTCGGCCGCTATCACACGACGCCTGAACCGGTGCGCGACATTTACGGCAAGACGCGCAACGACGATCGCTGGAAAGCGGCGGAAAGCGGCACGCGTTCGGTCGCCGACCGGCTCGGCCGCAAGCCCCGCATCATGATCGCCAAGATGGGCCAGGACGGCCACGACCGCGGCGCAAACCTTGTGTCGTCCGCGTTCACCGATCTCGGCTTCGAAGTCATTCCCGGACCGCTGTTCCAGACCCCGCGTGAGACTGCGCAAATGGCAATCGAAAACGACGTCGACGTCGTCGGCCCATCGTCGCTCGCCGCGGGCCATCGCACCCTCATTCCGGAATTGATCGAGGCGCTGAAGGATATGGGCCGCGCCGACATCAAGGTGGTCGCGGGCGGAGTCATCCCGCCGCAGGATTATGCGATGCTCCGCGCAGCGGGCGTGCAGGCGATCTTCGGCCCCGGCACCAACCTCGCCGACGCCGCCGACGAGGTGCTGCGCCTGCTCGGCCACAACCGCCCGCCGCTAGATGAGGCGGCGGAGTGAGCGCACGCAAGCTGCAACTCGCGTCGGCAGCATCCAGCATCGTAGGGCTGCTCATCTACTTCGTGATCCGATTCAGCTGCGGCAAACCGGGAGCAACCGAGGCATGTGACGAACGTGCTCAAATGCAGTCCACTAGGTTCGCCGCAATTGCCATTCTTGTTTACTTGGTATTGGCGTGGTTCGCTCCGCGCGAGCGAGACTGAAGGGCGTCGATGTTCAAGAAAATCCTGATCGCCAATCGCGGTGAGATTGCCTGCCGTGTCATCCGCACGGCGAAGCGCATGGGCATCAAAACTGTCGCTGCTTATTCCGATGCCGACGCCCGCGCGCCGCACGTCCGCATGGCGGATGAGGCCGTCCGTCTCGGTCCTCCGCCCGCGTCGGAATCCTACCTCAAGGCCGAGCTGATTATCGACGCCTGCAAGGCGACCGGCGCCGAGGCCGTGCACCCTGGTTACGGGTTCCTGTCGGAGCGGACGAGCTTCGCGAAAGCGCTGGAGAAGGCCGGCATCGCCTTCATCGGCCCGCCGCCCAAGGCGATCGCGGCGATGGGCGACAAGATCGAGTCCAAGAAGCTCGCGCAGAAGGCCGGCGTGAACGTCGTGCCCGGCTATCTCGGCGACATCGCGACGACTGACGAGGCGGTGACGATCGCCAAGGATATCGGCTATCCGGTGATGATGAAGGCCTCGGCCGGCGGCGGGGGCAAGGGCATGCGTCTCGCCTGGTCGGAGAAGGACGTGCGCGAGGGCTTCGAGGCCACGAAGCGCGAAGGCCTCAACAGCTTCGGCGACGACCGCGTCTTCATCGAGAAGTTCATCGAGCAGCCGCGGCACATCGAGATCCAGGTGCTCGGCGACCAGCACGGCAACATCCTCTACCTCGGCGAGCGCGAATGCTCGATCCAGCG
>DASUVP010000259.1:0-9086 GCA_036378895.1 Sphingomicrobium sp. | reverse complement strand
TGCTCCCGGCGAAGGCAGGGCCCGTGCAGGGCGCGGAGCGGCTGATGTCCATGCCTTTGGCCGACCGCCCAGGCTGGCAGCGCGTCGGCCTGTCGACGAAGGTCCCCGCCCTGCTCCCGCTTCTGCGCACAATCCGCAGCTCGGGCGGCCAGGTCGAGCACGTCTACGACTATTGAGCTCTGCCGAGGCCGGGCGCGTAGCGTTCGTACCATGTGTTGCTGAAGCGGCCTTCAGGGTCCCACTTGCGCTTCTCCGCGTAGAAATCGCGGATTTCGGGATAGGAGCGTTCCAGCTGCTCCGGCGTGTAATGGAGCTGGTACGGCAGGAAGAAGCGGCCACCCTGCGCATGGGTCAGATCGATCAGGTCGCTCGTCAGCCGGGCCATGCGGGCATTGCCGTCGGCGTCCGTTCGCTGGTTGAAATAGAGCACCACCGAATAGGCCGGCTCGGGCGCGTAGCTGAGGCGGTTGGCCTCCTGGCCGACGACCCTGACCGATGCGTTCAGCAGGTTGGCATCATGCTTGCGCACGACCGAGCGCAGCCCGTCGATGAACGCCAACAGCCGCTCGCGCGGGACGAAATATTCCTGGAGGATGTCGGTGTCGTTCTTCAGTGCGTTGCGGAGGTACGGCACGCTGTCGTGCATCGGGTCGTTGCGCGACACGAGGCAGGCCTCGCCATCCTTCATAGCCTGTGCACGGGTGACGGTGCAGGCCTCGAAGCGGTGCTCGAGGTTCTTTTCCGCCCACCATTTGAAGCTTCGGAAGGCGTTGGAGCGCTTGGCCAGGTTGACGGTCAGGCGGCGGAACTTGACCGAGCCCACCTCGGACAGCGGAGCGCGCTCGGTGCCCGCCTCGTCGGTTCGATGGTAGGTGTAGATCAACGCCTCATCGAGCAGCGAGCCCGGCGCTGTGGAGATGTGCGTGTACATCAGCCCGATCGACGGATCGGCGATGATCTTGGCGAGCTTTGCCGGAAGCTCCGAGGTGGCGATCAGCTCGCGCTCTGAGCGGTAAATGGCGTTCGGGACCACATCGAGCTCGGCCGAGAGGATGATCCCGAACAGGCCGTAGCCGCCGACCACGAGGTCGAAGAGCTCCGGGTTCTGCTGGCGCGAGAAGGTTTCGATGCGCCCATCGGCGAGCATGACCCGAAGCGAGCGGATCGAGTCCCGGATCGCTCCGGCCTGGTGGTCCATCCCGTGGGCGTTGACCGAGATGGACCCGCCCACCGAGAAGATGTCGGTCGACTGCATCGCCTTCACCGCGAAGCGCGGATGGATGGCATTCTGGATGTCGTGCCAGCTCGCGCCGGCGCCGACGGTCACGATCGAACGCTCGGGATCGAGCCGGATCGAATTCATCCGCCGCATGTCGAGCATGATCCCGCCGCGGCGGAAGGCATGACCGCCCATGCTGTGCCGGACACCGGCGGGCGATATCGTCAGACCCTTCGCCTTGGCGTAGGCAAGCAGTTGGTGGATTTCACGCTCGTTGGTCGGCGCCACGATGCCGGCGACGTGAGTGCGGCTGAGACAACTCGCATCGTTGACCGTCCCGCCCTTTTGCTCCCAGCGTGGCTCCGGGACCCGTGCCTCTGTTGCATGCGGCGGCTGAACATCGGGGAGCACGTTGCCGCAATCCTTCTCCCCGTTCGGCTCCGCTCCAAGCGGTTCCAGCGCGACGGTCGCTCCGACAGCCGCGACGCCGATCACGGAGGCGCCGACAAGCAGCGTCTTGCGCTTCATTTCTGCTCCTTCGAAACGCTGGCCAAAGATTCGTCGAGGGCGCCGCGGAAGGCCTCGGGGTCCTCGATGTGCGGGATGTGCCCTACCCCGGGCAGGATGCGCAGGGACCTGGCGCGGGTCAGCTCCTGGAGGCGGCGCCCCTGGTCGAGCGGCGTGACGGTATCGGCATCGCCCCAGATGATCGCGACCGGTGGCCTCATTGCCTGCAGGTTGGCCGAGCTTCGGCTGAGCGCATGATCCTGTCTGGTGAAGAGGTTGGGCAACCAGGCGGCATAGGCTGACGTCGTGCCCTCGCGAACCATCGGCTGGCGAAGCACCGGGACCCAGCGGCGCGCCATCTCCTTGCGCGCGATCATCGAACGCAGGAACGGCTCGAGCGCGGAGGGATTGGTCACCATCGCGGCGGTGGCGAGCTGCGCGACCGGCCCGATGCGCATCACGTTAGCGACAGGTGCTTCGGACTGCGGGTCCAGCTCGCCGAGCGCCGCGTCGACCAGCACGAGCCCCCGCAATTGAGACGGATGGCGCAAGGCCAGCTCGGTCGCCGCCCCCGCGCCGAAGCTGTGGCCTACGACTACCGCGGGCTTGCCCAAGTTGGAGAGGATCGCCGACAGCCGTTCAGCCTGGGTCGTCCTGTCATACCGCGCCTCGGGATCGCGGCCAGACCAGCCGAACGGCGGCAGGTCGATCGCAACGACCTTCCAGCCACGCCGGGCGAGATGGTCGGCGACCTCGCTCCAGAACCCGCTCCACGCGGCGGTGCCGTGTACCAGCACGACCGGAATCCCGTCGGCGGGTCCGGTTACGCGCGCGGCGACTTTCCCGGCGGGGGTCGTGAAGTACGTGATGTCAGCCGGAGCCTGTGTCTCGCCCTCACGCCATGCCGCCTGGGCGCGGAGGATCAGCAGCAGAATCAGCAGGAAAAGAACGAGGGCAAGCAGGCCGCGCAGCGCGCTTGCGCCAATCCGTACGGCCAACGGCCGTTTCGCCTCACCCGCCCCCATGCGCTTGGTATGGAGCGGAGATTAGGTGTTCGCAAGCTTATGAAATCGGCTCGGGAGTCCTTGCTTCAGCCGATTCCTGGTCCGCGCGATCCGCACCCTTTCCGTCGAGGTTCCGGGCGACGAAATCCCAGTTGACGATGTTGCTCAGCACGGACGTCACGAACTTCGGCCGCTCGTTGCGATAGTCGATGTAATAAGCGTGCTCCCACACATCGAGCGTGAAGAGCGGCACCATCCCGTCGTGGACGAGCGGCGTGTCCGCGTCGTGAAGCGACGTGATCTTGAGCTGGTCGCGGTCGAGCACGAGCCAGGCCCAGCCGTTGGAGAAATGATTCACGGCCTCGTCGCCGAGCTTCTGGAGCATGGGGTCGATGCCGCCGAACCCGTCGTCGATAAGCTGCGCAAGCTTGCCGCTGGGCTGCTGCTTTTCCGGGCTGAGGCATTGCCAGAAAAAGCTGTGGTTCCACAGCTGCGCGCTGTTGTTGAAAAGCTTTTTCTCTCCGCTCTGGCTGGCCTTGCGGATCGCCTCCGTCAGCGAAGCACCGGCGAGATCGGGTTTCCCCTCGATCAGCTCGTTGGTCTTCTTGACGTAGGCGGCGTGATGCTTGCCATGATGAAACTCCAGCGTTTCCGCGGACATGTGCGGCGCCAGCGCGTCCTTCGCGAACGGCAGATCGGGCAGCTGAAAGGCCATGGCGAGTTTTCTCCTAGGGTCGGGGGAACGCATACGAAACGAGCGCCACACTGCGAGGCTCCTCGGCTCGCCGCAGAAGCTTGCGATTCGATGTTTCGCAGCCGTAAGAAGTCCCCGACTCCGTGGAGTGGCAAAAGGGGGAGATTCAAATGGGGAAGATTCTTGAAAATCTGAACGTGACGCTGGCGATCGGCGTTGCGCTGGCGATTGCGCTGATGGCCTGGCTGCATGTCGACGTGGTGACCGCACCGCCGATCTTCCGCTGGCTGCACGTCTTCTTCGGCATCACCTGGATCGGCCTGCTCTATTATTTCAACTTCGTTCAGATCCCGACCATGCCGAGCATCCCCGCGGAGCTAAAGCCGGGCGTGTCGAAATATATCGCTCCGAACGCTTTGTTCTATTTCCGCTGGGGCGCGGCTTTCACCGTCCTGACCGGCGCCATTCTTGCCTGGCTCAACGGCTATATCGTCGAGGCGCTAACCTTCGCGGAGGGCTTCCGCCTGATCGGCACCGGCATGTGGCTGGCGCTCATCATGGCGTTCAACGTCTGGGCCATCATCTGGCCGAACCAGCAGCGCGCCCTCGGGCTCGTGGAAGCGGACGATGCCACGAAGGCGAAGTCGGCGCGCACCGCGATGCTGGCATCAAGGACCAACACCTTGCTGTCGATCCCGATGCTCTACGCGATGACGACCTTCCAGTCGTTGCCGGCGTAACGTCCTAGCGCGGACGGACCTGGTATCGCGCCAGGTCCTTCGCTGGAGCATCCCACTTGGGCTTCAGCGCGACCGCTCGCTGAAGGTCCGCATAAGCGGCCTTCACATTGCCGAGATCCTCATGCGAGAGACCGCGGCCGTAGTAAGCGATTTCAGGTACTTCCGTGCCGAGCTCGATAGCCTTTGAGAACAAGGGCAATGCTTCCGCGCTCTTGCCCTGCTTGAAGCGCAGGATCGCCATGTTGAGATAAGGCTCCGAGCGGTTCGGATTCATCGCAATCGCAGTACTGAAGTCCGATTGCGCGCGGGAAAAATCGCTGCGCAGCATCCGCAGGATTCCGCGGTTCACATAAGTGGCGAGCTCATCCTCGGCCGTTAAAGCCTGCTCCGTGAAGGCGCGGTCGCAGGTTGTGAGCGATTCCAGCGCTATGTTGTGCTGTTCGGCAGCCCTGAAGCAGCCTTCGGCGTAGCTGCCGCCGATGGTCATGATTCCGGCTGATGCTGGGAGTGCCGCGGTGAATGCCACGGCGCTGACAGCAAGGACTAGAGCTTTCATAAAAGCCTCCTCACTTGCCTGCCGAGAATACGCCCATTCGGCGCGGATTTCAGCCGTGAATCGACGAAACGACGAATGTCAGGCGGCGTCGGTTTCCAGCAGCTTGTGCCGCTTCAGCGCATGGCGGAGCTGATCGTAGCTGAGATTGAGCGCCGTCGCCGTCGCGCGCTGGTTGAAGCGGTTGGCGGCAAGGGCGTTCTGGAGAAGCGCTTTTTCGTAGTCGGACACGGCAGCGCGGAAGTCGCTGGTCGAAGCGGGAGGCGCGGCAGGCGCCGCAGTCGCTGGAGCTTCGAGGGCGGCCTCCTCCGCGGGCGTCGGCAGGGCGTGAGCCTGCAGCGTCTGGGACGCCGTGGGAGCCCACGGAGAGTGGAAGGGGTCGAACTGGAGCGCGTCGATGTCCCGCTCGGGATCTTCCCAGCGATAAACGGCGCGCTCGACGACATTCCGGAGCTCGCGGACGTTTCCGGGCCAGTTGTAGGCTTCGAGCTCGGCGACCGCGCGCGGCGAGAAGCCCGGCCAGTTCGGCCAGTCGAGCTCGACCGCCATCCGCCGCCCGAAATGATCCGCCAGCAAGGGCACGTCCCCGCTCCGTGCGCGAAGCGGCGGAAGGGTCACGACCTCGAACGACAGCCGGTCGAGAAGGTCGGCGCGGAACCTCCCCCTGTCGACCATCGCCGGAAGGCTTTCGTTGGTCGCTGCGACGATGCGCACGTCGACCGAGATCGGCTTCGACGCGCCTATGCGGGTCACCTCGCCATATTCGACGGCGCGCAGAAGGCGATCCTGCGCGGGCATGGACAAGGTGCCCAGCTCGTCGAGGAACAGGGTGCCTCCGTCAGCTTCCTCAAAGCGCCCGTGGCGCGTCTTGGCGGCGCCGGTGAAGCTTCCCGCTTCGTGCCCGAACAGCTCGGCCTCGATCAATGTCTCGGGGAGCGCGGCGCAGTTCATCACCACCAACGGCCCGGCCCAGCGCGACGAAAGGTGATGCAGGCGCTCGGCGATCAATTCCTTGCCCGTGCCGCGCTCACCGATCACAAGGACCGGACGGTTGAGCGGGGCCGCACGGCTCGCCCGCTCGACCGCGTCGAGGAAGGCCAGGCTTTGACCGACGAACTGATTGGCCCGCTCCATGCGCCGATAGTTGGTGGCAAGCCCCACCTGTTGGCAAGATGTTTCACTCAAAATAGTGGTGGATTTCAGCGGTTTTCTTGTGTTTCGGCCAAAACCGAGAAAGTGGCACGATCCTTGTATAGTTTTCAGTCGTAACAGGCCTGATTACGATTGCGGAGTTTGAAATGGGTATATTCTCTCGGACGAGGGATATCTTCGCGGCGAACATGACGGAGCTTCTCGACCGGTCGGAAGACCCGGCGAAGATGATCCGCATGATCATTCTCGAGATGGAAGAGACGTTGGTCGAGGTGCGGGCGAGCGCAGCCCGCTCGATCGCCGACGGCAAGGAAATGCGCCGGGCGCTCAAGCGCCTCGAAGAACTTCAGTCGAGCTGGACCGAAAAGGCTGAGCTCGCGCTGAGCAAGGACCGTGAGGACCTTGCCAAGGCTGCGCTCATCGAGCGCCAGAAGGCTGCCGATATGGCGGAAGGGCTGCGTGCCGAGATCGACCAGATCGACGAGACTCTGAAGACCTACGAAGCGGATATCTCGAAGCTGCAGGGAAAGCTGCGCGAGGCTCGTGCCCGCCAGAACGCTATTGCGACCCGCCTCGAGAGCGCGGTCACGCGCGCCAAGGCTCGCGAGATAATGAACGGCGGCCGGACCGAGGACGCCTTCTCCAAGTTCGATATTTTGGAGCGCCGTGCCGACTTTGCCGAAGGCCGCGCCGAAGCTCTCGGAATGACCGGGCCGAAGAGCCTGGAGGAAGAGATCGCCGAATTGCGGTCGTCGGAGAAAGTCGACGCCGAGCTGGAAGCAATGAAGGCCGCGCTGAAGCGCAAAGGGGATTAAGGCATGGAAGATGTGTTGTTACCATTGGTCATCTGTTCGATCCTGTTCATCGGACTGCCCTGGCTCGTGTTCCACTATGTGACCAAGTGGAAGCAGACCGCGACGATCACGGGCGCTGACGAGAAGCTGCTCGACGAGCTCTACGACCTCGCCCGCCGCCTCGACGACCGGCTCTGCTCGATCGAGCGGATCATGACCGCCGAGAACCCGAACTGGCGGCAGCAATGCCTTCCCGACGCAACTGCGCGGATCGAGGAAGAACTGACCGAAGTCCGCGGCCGCAACCGCAGCCGCGTCAGGACCGGAGAGTGAAGACGATGGCCTATCAGCCTCCCAGCCGCACACGCTTCTACCGGGACAAGCGCAACGGCAAGATCATGGGGATTTGCGCCGGAATCGCGGATTATACCGGGTTCGACGTCTCCCTGGTCCGGATCGCGATGATCGCGGCGGTCTTCCTCAGCAGCGGGTCGATCCTTCCGGTCTATTTCATCGCCGGCATGATTGCGCCCGACAAGCCGCGCGAGCTCGACACGACGGATGTGCAGGAGCGGGATTTCTGGAGATCCGTCCGCCAGTCTCCCACCCGGACTGCCCGCGACATTCGCCTGCGGCTCAAGGACATCGACCGCCGGCTTGCCGACGTCGAGAGCTATGTGACGACCGAGAATCGCTCGCTCGCCCGAGAGATCGAACAGCTTCGTTAGCGCCAGGAGCGACCCATGATCGACTTCGCAGCCCTGATCCCGGTCACCGGCATCCTCGCCGGCGTGGTCATCATGTGGATCTGCTACAAATATATGGAGCTGCGGGTCGTCGGCCGGAAAGCCGTCGAGGACGCCGCCCATGACCGCGCCGAGAAGAAACGGCTGGAGGCGCGGCTGGCCGTGCTCGAGCGGATCGTCACCGACCGGGGGATCCAGACTGCGGAGCAGATTGACGCGCTCATGGATCGCGAACGGGTGCCGGAGCAGCTTCGCTGAGGCCAAGGGGAAGAGATGTCTTTCTGGACAATGGTTTTCGCGCTGTCGATGGCGTTCATCGTGGCGCTTGTCGTCACGACATTGCTCAAAGTGCAGGCCAACTTTCGGCCGACGGAGACCAATGATGGCCTTGCCGCCCGCGAGGCCGAAGCGATGCGGGCCGAGAATGAAAGGCTCAAGGAGCAAGTCGCCGACCTGACCGAGCGACTGGTTGTCCTGGAGCGGATCGCGACCGATTCCGCCGAGCGTGTTTCGAGTGAGATCGAGAAACTGCGCTGAAGCAAGGGGATGAACGATGGAAGAGCTGGGAATCCTTCTTGAGATTGCGCCGTACGTCGCGCTGATCGTTGCGGTCAGCATCGGCGGCTGGGTGTTCACTACCTGGCTGAGGATCAAGAACGGCTATCCGCTCGAAACATCGTGGGGCACGCCGCTGCACCCGGCAAGCGACCGCGAATCCGTCGAACGTATCAAGCTGCTGACGAGCGAGAATGCGCAGCTTCGGGCCGAGATCGGATCGATCAAGGACCGCCTGGAGACGGTCGAACGGATCGTTACCGACAAGCCGCATCGCCTCGCCCGCGAGATCGATGCGCTGGCGATCGACAAGGGAGGCAATGCATGATGGGACCGGGCGAAGTCTTGGCTGCGCTGTTCGTCGTAGGAATTCCCACGCTTGTTCTCGGCTCGATCTTTACCCGCTGGTTCCGGCTGAAGGAAAAGAAGCTGGAACTGGAGGCCAACCGCGCGGCCGAGAAGGCGGCCCAATATGCCGCCAGCAACGCCGAGCTTGAAGCGCGGGTGCGAGTTCTGGAAAAGATCGTTACAGACGGCGGAGTTCAGACCGCGGCACAGATCGAGGCGCTTCGCGACAGGCCTCGCCTGGAAGATGGAGACAAGGTTCAATGAATCCATTTGAAATGGTCGCGATCATCGTGGTCGCCGTGATGATCGCATCGGTTCTGAGAGCGAAGTACGGGCATTCGCGGCGTGACGCGAACGTCGACCCGAGGGAGCATGCCGAAAACCTGCGCCTTCGCGAGGAGGTGAAGGAGCTCAAGGAGCGCCTCCACGTGCTCGAGCGAATCGCGGTCGATAAGGAAAACACGCTTTCGAAGCAGATAGAGGAGCTGCGCGACCGCTAGGACGCGGGGTCGCCCCCTGCTAGGAGGTTTTGGTGACGAGCCTCCCCTCCCTCGACGACATCTATTCCGAATATGAGCTGCTGGAGGGCGAGGACCGCTACCGGCTGCTCATCGATCTCGGCCGCAAGCTCGAGCCCATGCCCGACGTGCTGAAGACGGATGCGACGAAGGTGCGTGGCTGTTCGGCCTCCGTGTGGGTTTATCCGACGACGTCGAACGGCCGCCTGCACTTCCTCGCCGACAGCAACGCGGCCATCACCAAGGGCATCGTCGC
>DASUVP010000258.1:0-2257 GCA_036378895.1 Sphingomicrobium sp. | reverse complement strand
TCGGCGAGAAGGACGAAATCCTGGGCCTCTGCCGCCCTTCTCAATTCGTTCCGGGCCTCTGCAATGTGCGTTGCCTGGCGGCGATTGAGCGCGATTGCATCCTCGGTAGGTAACAGCGCTTTAGCGAGCTCGCCCGACTGTTCGAGAAGGCGCTTCACCCCTTCACCCGTGACGGATGACACGCCCAGGGACCCGTCCGGCGTAGTCCGACGATCCGGCAAATCAGCCCGGGGATGCACACGAATCAGCCTAGGATGGTCGGGAGCATCATCCGGCTCTCCAAGCCAGACCAGCACATCCGCGCCTTCCACCAGCGAGCGCGCCCGGTCGACCCCGATGCGCTCGACCAGTTCATCCGTATCGCGCAGGCCAGCCGTGTCCGTGAGCAGTATCGGAACGCCATGAAGGGATAGCGGAACCTCGATGTGGTCGCGCGTGGTGCCCGGAATGTCGGTGACGATCGCCCTCTCCTGCCCGACTATCGCGTTGATCAGGCTCGACTTCCCGGCGTTGGGAGGGCCCGCGACGACGATCCGCACGCCGTCCTTGAGCGGCTCGATCCGCGGCCGGTCCAGCCAGGCAGACAGGTCGTTCGCCAGAACTGAAGCATCGCCAGCGATCATGGGATCGAATCCGACGTCGTCCTCGTCAGCATAGTCTATTGCCGCTTCGGCGCGGGCAGACAGCGCCAGGAGCTGCTGCTGCCACTGCTCGACCTGCCGCCGGAGCCCGCCTTCGGCCATCGCCAGCGCGGCCTTGCGCTGCGTCTCCGTTTCCGCCTCGATCAGGTCCGCAAGGCCCTCCGCTTCGGTCAGGTCGATCCGGCCATTCTCAAACGCCCGACGGGTGAACTCACCGGGTTGGGCCAAACGCAGACCCGAGAGCTGCGCCAGGGCGCCGAGCACGGCGTCTACCACAGCACGTCCGCCATGGCATTGGAATTCCACGATATTCTCACCGGTGGAGCTGGCCGGTCCGTCGAAGCGCAGCACGAGTGCATCATCGAGAACCCCGCCCCTGCCATCGCGAAGCGTGCGAAGCGCCGCTTGGCGGGTATCAGGAAGGGTTCCAGCCAACTGGCGGCCCGCGTCGTGCGCTTGCGGTCCGCTGACGCGGATGATGCTCACGGCCGCGGGAGGACGTCCGCTGGAGAGGGCGTAGATGGTGTCCGAACTCACGGGCGCGCCCTAGACGGCACGCCCGCGAGGTTCAAATGCGGTCAGGCGAAGAGCTTGCCGAGGCCGACGTGCGGATCGACCCAACCGTCGTAGACCATCTTCACCGCGACATAGAGGACCACGAGCAGGCCGAGATAGGCGATCCACCGGTAGCGCTCGATATATTTGGCGATGACGTTGGCGGCGACGCCCATCAGGATGACCGCGAAGATCAGGCCGACGATGAGGATGCCCGGGTGCTCGCGCGCCGCTCCGGCGACCGCCAGCACGTTGTCTAGGCTCATGCTGACGTCGGCCACCGCTACGCCCCAGGCAGCGCCAGCGAAGCTCTTGGCGGGCTTCAGGCCGCTATGCTCATCGCCGTAGATCTCCTCCGAACCCGGGCTCTCGCCGGCGTGACGAAGTTCGCGCCACATCTTCCACGCGACCCACAAAAGCAAAAGTCCGCCGATCAGGATTAATCCTATGATCTGAAGAAGTTGCGTCACGACTAGAGCGAAGGCGATGCGCAGGACGAGCGCGGCCAGCACGCCGATCATGATCACCTTGCGGCGCTGATCGGGCGGAAGGCCGGCGGCCAGGGCGCCGACGACGATCGCATTGTCGCCCGCGAGGACGAGGTCGATCATCAGCACCTGAAGGAAGGCGGCCATCGCCGCCGGCTCGGTGATGTTCGAGAAATCGGTGACGATCGAATTCCAGATGTCGGCCGGTGAGCCGAAGCCGGCCGGGGCCCCGTGGGCGGCGGCGGCAATCAGCAATTCGAACATTCAGCAATTTCCCTGTTGTTGGAGGTTGGACACCGAAAGCCGCGCAAGGCTTTCGGTTCCGAATGCCGTTACTGATTCATCGAAGCGAAGAAGTCCTCGTTGGACTTCGCGTCCTTCATCTTGTCGAGAAGGAACTGCATCGCATCGACGGTGCCCATCTGCATGAGGATGCGGCGAAGGACCCACATTTTCGACAGGACGCCCTGGTCGACGAGCAATTCTTCCTTCCGCGTACCGGACTTGCCGACGTCCAGCGACGGGAAGATGCGCTTGTCCGAGACCTTGCGGTCGAGCACGATCTCGCTGTTG
>DASUVP010000257.1:0-5089 GCA_036378895.1 Sphingomicrobium sp. | reverse complement strand
CAACGAATATTCGGAATTTATCCCCAGCGAAGTTGCCGGTCTGTGAATGTTTCGGTTGTGTGAGGTTTAGAATTGCTATGCCGTTCGATGTCCTGACCCTCTCTTCGACCGACTTGGAATTGCAGCTAAGTCCTTCAACCGGCGGGGCAATCTCGCGGCTCAGCTATGTCGGTGAGGGCGGGCCGCGACCGATATTGCGCGAAGGCCACAGTCCCCTTCAAAACGTCCTGCAGGCCGCATGTTTTCCCCTGGTCCCGTTCGTGAACCGGGTTCGGGACGGGTCGTTTTCCTTTCGGGGCCGGACGATTTCCATGGCTCCGAACATGGTCGGCGACCCGAGCCCGCTGCACGGCCAGGGGTGGCTGAGTCCGTGGACTGTGGAGGAATTCGATCGCGGATTGGCGGTGCTTTCCTATCGTCACGAGCCCGGCGAGTGGCCGTGGGCCTATGAGGCTCGGCAGGAATTCAGGCTCGACGGCTCGGTCCTCGACCTCGCTTTGACCTGCCGCAACGTCTCCGACGATCCGATGCCGTGCGGACTTGGCCAGCACCCCTATTTTCCTTGCACCGAGGGAACCCGGATCGAGACGTCGGTCCGTCACGCATGGACGGTCGACGAGGACGTGCTGCCGGTCGACAAGGTGCCCGCGACCGGGCGGTACGACCTCAGCGACCGCCTGATCTGCGGGCAGGACCTCGACAACGGCTTCGGAGAGTGGAGCGGCCGGGCGCTGATGAACGATCCCGACTGGCCGTTCGAACTGGAGCTGTCGTCGCCGCAGGTGCGCTTCTTCCAGATCTATTCGCCGGCGAGCGGAGGCATCTTCGTCGCCGAGCCGGTCACCCATGCGAACGCAGCCCTGAACGCACCCGAGCCCGAGTGGCTCGAGCTTGGATTGAGGGTCCTCGACCCCGGCGAGGAGATGCGGTTGGACATGCGGCTCGAGGTGCGCCCGAAATCGCGCCGTTCCGGTTGAAGCTTGCAAAAGCGCCCTATATAGCCGCTCGCCTAGCGCCGCTTCCGGAGACGTGGGTGAGTGGCTGAAACCAGCGGTTTGCTAAACCGCCGTACGGGGAATTCCCGTACCGAGGGTTCGAATCCCTCCGTCTCCGCCACCCCGCTGGTTCCCCCGCAATCTCCGTAACTTAGACCAGCTGTGCCATTTCGGGATTGGGGGCCGGTTCAGAAACCGCGGTAGGAACAAACTGGTTAACGGCACGTATACGCTTCCGGCCCGCACGACGGGGCAGAAGGAAATAAGGGGAGTCGCCCCTACCGGAGGTGTCAATGCGTAACATTGTTCTCGCGTTTGCGGGCGCCACCGCGCTCGCGCTCAGTTCGGCCGCGGGTGCTGCGGTCACGATCGATTCCTCGACGCTGGTCACAGACGGCCCGGCCACGGTCGCGGACACGACGACGATCGGCTTCACCGAAGCGAACCTGAGTTCTCCGACCTTTGTGGAGAACCTAATTTTCTCGAACACGCTTTCCGGGCTGTATTCGATCACGCTGACGACCAGCTCGCCCGCCGTCGATTTCACCAGCGCATTCCTGACCGCCACCGGCGGTCCTTTCAATCTGGTCGAGATCGATGACAACGGTATCAGTGAGTTCTGGCGGCTCGCGAACCCGATCACGCTCGATCCCGGGCAGTACACGCTGACAATCAACGGCAACAATTCGGGCGTAGGCTCGCTCGGCGGAAGCATCACGATCAGGTCCGCAGTGGCCGTGCCCGAAGCGGGCACCTGGGCGATGATGCTCGTTGGCTTCGGCGCGGCCGGGTTCGCGCTGCGCCGCTCGCGTCGCCGCCGGCCCGATCTGCTCCAGATCGCCTGACGTTTTAACCAGACCCGCGCGGTGATCATTCCCCTCCGCGCGGGTCCTTTGCCCTAAACCCTGAGTGCGGCCGCAGCCTCCGCTTCGCGCTTCAAGTTGCGCGCGAGTTGGGACATGCCGTTGAGATACTGCGGCGGGACGTGGACGTCGCGGTAGTCGAGCTGAGCGGCCGCGCGCAGCGTCCAGAACGGATCGATCAAGTGCGGACGCGCGAGCGCCACCAGGTCGGCGCGGCCGGCGGCGAGGATCGAATTGGCATGGTCGGGCTCGTAGATGTTGCCCACCGCCATGGTCGCCAGGCGCGCTTCGTTGCGCAGTTTGTCCGAGAACGGCGTCTGGAACATGCGCCCGTACACCGGCTGCGCCCCGGTCCAGGTTTGCCCGGCTGAAACGTCGATCAGGTCCGCGCCGGCTTGCGCGAAAGCCTGCGCAATCTCGACGGCTTCGTCGGGAGTGATGCCCTGATCGCCGGCCCAGTCGGTCGCCGAGATACGCACCGACATCGGTCCGTCGGAGGGCCAGGCCTCGCGCATCGCGGCGAACACCTCGAGCGGATAGCGCAGGCGGTTCTCAAGGCTCCCGCCATATTCGTCGGTCCGGCGGTTTTGCAGCGGCGTGAGGAAGCCCGACAGCAAATAGCCGTGCGCAGCGTGCAGCTCGACCATGTCGAACCCGCACTCGACGCCCATCCGCACCGCCGCCACGAACTGGTCGCGCACCTTGTCCATGTCGGCGCGGCTCATCGGCCTCGGCACCTGGTTGGCCGGCGACCAGGCAACGTCGCTCGCCGCCATCACCGGCCAATTGCCCTCGGGCAGCGGCGCATTGTCCTCTTCCCAGCCCACGCGCGTCGAACCCTTGGCGCCGGAATGGCCGAGCTGGAGGCAGATCTTCGCCTTCGAATTGGAGTGGACGAAGGTGACGATCCGCTTCCACGCGGCGACATGCTCGTCGTTCCACATGCCGGTGCAGCCCGGGCTGATCCGGCCTTCGGGCGACACGCAGGTCATTTCGGTGAAGAGCAGTCCCGCGCCGCCCATCGCGCGCTCGCCGTAATGGACGAAGTGGAAGTCGTTGGGGGTGCCGTTGACCGCGGAGTACATCGCCATCGGTGAGACGGTGACGCGGTTCTGAACCTCCATCTCTCGCAGCTTGAAGGGCGCGAACATCGGCGGTGCGGTTTTGTTCGAGCGGCCCTCGGTGGCGCGCTCCCAGAACCAGCGCTCGACTCCTTCGAGCCATTCGCGATCCCGCAAGCGGAGGTTCTCGTGGCTGATGCGCTGGCTGCGCGTAAGCAAGGAGTAAGCGAACTGCAGCGGCTCGAAATGCGTGTAGCGTTCCAGCGTCTCGAACCATTCGGTCGAGTTGCGCGCGCTGTTTTGCAGCTTGAGCACTTCGAGGTTTCGCTCCGCGACATATTCGTCGAGCCCGGCTTCGAGGCTGATGCCGGGTCGGTTGAGCACGTCGGCGAGCTTGATTGCGTCTTCGAGCGCCAGCTTCGTGCCCGAACCGACGGAGAAATGCGCGGTGTGTGCGGCGTCGCCCAGCAGGATGACGTTATCGGTCGACCAGCGCTCGCACTTGATTCGGCGGAAGTTGAGCCAGGCCGCGGAGCCGATCAGGTGTGCGGCGTTCGACTGCAGCTTGTGGCCGTCGAGATATTTGGCGAACAGCTTTTCGCAGGCCGCGATCGCTTCGGCCTGGTCCATCTTGTCGAAGCCGAAGTTGCGCCACGTCTCTTCCGAGCATTCGACGATGAAGGTCGAGCAGTCGGGCGCGAAGCGATACGCATGCGCCCAGATCCAACCGTGCTCGGTCTTCTCGAACGCGAAGGTGAAGGCGTCGAACACTTTGCTCGTGCCGAGCCAGACGAACTTGTTCGCGCGCACGTCGACGTCGACGCCGAACGCATCGGCATAAGCGTCGCGGAAGCGCGAGTTGATGCCGTCGGAGGCAATCACCAGGGCGTAGTCGCGCCACTTCGGATCGGCGGGGTCGCATTCGGCTTCGAATTCGATCTGAACGCCAAGTTCCCGGGCGCGGTCCTGCAGGATTTCGAGCAGCCGCTTGCGGCCGATGCCGATGAATCCGTGGCCTGACGATGTAATGCACTCGCCGCCGAAGTGGACGTCGATGTCGTCCCAGTGCGCGAATTCCTCGGTGATCGTCTTCGCCGACACGGGGTCGTTGGCGGTGATGTTTTCGACCGTAAGGTCGGAAAAGACGACGCCCCACCCGAACGTGACGCCGGGCGCATTGCGTTCGAACACAATGATGTCGTGCGACGGATCGCGCAGCTTCATCGAGATGGCGAAATAGAGGCCGGCCGGACCGGCGCCGACGCAGGCGATCTTCATCGCTTCGGCCTCGAATGTTCACAATGTTCACACTGACGCTCGCGAGTGGAGGCAAGTCCAGCAGAGCAATTGTCGAAGCTCAGCCCGTAACGATGGAACCGCATCCCCGCAGCATGGCACAGCAGCCGGCCTGTAGGACAGGGGATTGTCCGCTAATAGACGCCGCGCTGACACCCTCGCCCAAGCGCATCGCGAGCCAGACGATCGTATCGCTCGGCCATTTCGAGCAGATGCTGGCGCATGTCCTGATCGACCAGGCGCATTGCAAGATCGCGGCTGTGGTCCGCCTGTTCGCGAAAGTAGCAGGTCATGGCGCTGGGGGGAGTCAACGTCCGCAGCCCACGGTCCAGTTTTCAAGCGCGGCGTGGACGTCGGGCGGAAGCCCCCGCGCGGCGTCGACCAGCTGCCGCAAATAGTCCTCGTCGTCCGCATCGAGCGGTGGCTCGAAAACGATGCCGCATTCTTCGCTGTCGGACCAGGCCACCGTTCCAAATGCCTGGACGCGTTCGATATTGATGACGAGCTCTTCGCCCATGGCCGGCAGACCGGTCCCGCGGACGCGGGCACCGGTCGATGACACGTCGGCGAGGACCGCCGAACGCGAGCCGGCGAGCGTCGTCAACGCGGCCATCAATGGAGCTGACGCCCTAGCGGAAGATCTACGGCCGCCACCTACGCTTTTACCAAACACACCCATGCTTAGCCCCTTATTGAGGCCCCCACGCACAACAGTTTGTTAGCTGTTTCAGCGTTAAGCGCTTGTTTCGCATCATGCTTAACGAGCCGCTCTCTAACGCACGTTAGATAGATTCTTCGCGCGCGAACTAGTCCTCCGGGGCAACCGTCACGCATAGGCCTTCAAGCTTGTCCGTCACCTTGATCTGGCAGGACA
>DASUVP010000256.1:0-3153 GCA_036378895.1 Sphingomicrobium sp. | reverse complement strand
GTTCGATCATCTCGGCGGTCAGGATGTCGTCAGCTTCACCGGCTCGGCGTCGACCGCGCTGAAGCTTCGTACGCACCCGACCGTCATGCGCGAGTCGGTAAAGTTCATCGCCGAGCAGGACAGCCTCAATGCCTCGTTGCTCGGGCCGGATGCCGCGCCCGGCACGCCGGAGTTCGACCTGTTCGTGCGCGAGATCGCGATCGAGATGACGGTCAAGGCTGGCCAGAAGTGCACCGCGATCCGCCGGGCGATGGCGCCCGCCAAGTATCTCGACGCCGTTCAGCAGGCGCTCGCTGAGCGCCTCGCCGGGACCAAGGTCGGCGACCCGCGCGCCGAGGACACGCGCATGGGAGCGCTCGTCAGCCTTTCGCAGCGCGACGACGTGCGCGCCAAGATCGCGGAGCTGGAAGCAGCCGGAGCGAGGATCGTCGCGGGCGATCCGGCAGCCGATCCGCCGGTTCCGGGCGGGGCGTTCCTGGCACCCGTCCTGCTGCGGACCGACGACCCCTGGTCCACGCAAGCCGTGCACGACGTCGAGCCGTTCGGACCCGTATCGACGATCATGCCGTACCGCGACATGGATGACGCCATCGCTCTAGCGAACCGCGGCATGGGCAGCCTCGCTTTGTCGCTCTTCACCCATTCGCCGGACTCGGCGCGCGATTTCGTCCGCGGAGCGGCTGCCTATCACGGGCGGATGCTCGTCATCGACCGCACCAACCACAAGGAATCGACGGGCCACGGATCGCCGCTCCCCGTGCTGGTTCACGGCGGCCCCGGCCGCGCCGGCGGCGGCGAGGAGATGGGTGGCATCCGCGGCGTGAAGCATTACATGCAGCGGACCGCGATCCAGTCATCGCCGACGATGATCGCGGCCATCACCGGGCAGTACGTGCCGGGTGCTCCCAAGCAGTTCGTAGACGTTCATCCCTTCCGATGCCGAATGTCCGAGCTAGAGATCGGCGACACGCTGAAGACCGCAAGCCGAACGGTCACGATAGAGGATATCGAGCATTTCGCCGAGTTCACCGGCGACAAGTTCTACGCCCACATGGACGAAGAAGCGGCGAAGGCCTCACCGATCTTCGAGGGCCGGGTCGCCCATGGTTATCTCATCCTCAGCTTCGCCGCCGGCTTGTTCGTCGATCCAGATCCGGGCCCCGTCCTTGCCAATACGGGCCTTGAGAACCTGCGTTTCCTGACCCCGCTCTATCCGGGCGATTCCATGCGCGTGGAGCTCAGCGTCCGATCCAAGTCGCTCAAGAGCGAAGACACCGGCGTGGTTCGCTGGGCGGTCGAGATTTTCAACCAGCGCGACGAACTGGTCGCCACTTACGACCTCCTGACCGAAAACGTGCCGTGAGGCTTAGGAACGTCGGCGGCCCAATGTTCGTTACTCACCCACAACGGACCAGGAGACAGCGGCGATGAAGGTTTCGGAAGTCATGACGACCGGCGTTGAGACGGTGCGACCCGATCAGCAGGCTCGCGACGCCGCCCGCTTCATGTTGCAAGCCGACACGGGCTCCATCCCGGTCACGGAGGGCGACCGCCTCATCGGGATCATCACCGACCGCGACATTGCGGTTCGTGGCGTGGCGCTGGGCTACGGCCCCGACACGCCGGTGAGCGAGCTGATGACCAGCGGTGTCGTCTCCGCCCATGCCGACGATCCCATTGAGGAAGCGGCCCGCAAGATGGGCGAAGCGCAGGTCCGGCGTTTACCCGTCATCGACGACGATGCGCGGCTGGTCGGCGTTGTCAGCCTCGGCGATCTGGCGCGCGAGACCGACGAGGACACCGCCGGTCAGGCTCTGGAAGGCGTCAGCGCACCGGGAAGCCAGCACCAGCAGTAGGGCTAGAGCGCCCGAACCAGCTTCCTTGCGACTGCAATCCACGGTGGGTTGGCGACGATCTGCTGCCGGCCGCCCGCGCCCGGCGGGAGCAGCTGCAAGCGGTCGCCATCCCGGTCGATCAGGCGACCGAACAGGAACCGCCCGGCGGGGCGAGGCACGAGCACATCGCGGTTGAGCGCGGCCGCGAACCCGTCGGATTCGACCGTGTCGCACCAGATTTCGTCGCCCGCGCGATAGTCGCCGTTGCTCGCAGAGACGGTGATCGCGACCTGGCCTGCCTTCGGCCGTGGAGCGACCACGACTGCTGACCGCTTCGGAGCCACGGCACCTCCGACCCCGAGTACCGCCATCACCGGCAGCTCGGCCTTCTCGCCGCCTCCCTCGACCAGATCCGCAGCATCCACTCCGAGCGCGTCGGCTATGCGGTTGAGCCAAACCAGGGAAACGGTTCGCGTTCCGGTCTCAAGCCTCCCGATCGTTTGCGGGGTGGTTGGCGGCCGGCAGGCTTTGGCGACATCGTCGAGCGTCATTCCGCGCGCTCGGCGCACCTCCCGAATCCGCGTGATCATTCAGTTTCCCCCAAAAGACTACGTAACCAAATCGGTTTTCTTCTGTCCTACAGTTTTGCCAGTGTGGCAAGCCCTCCGCGAATCGGCAATGGGAGGGATTTTGGGTGCGAGGCGATCAGAAGCGTTTGCTTGTGGAACGAGCGATCGATCCCAAGCGTGCACCAAGAACGGAAACCTCTCGCCGCGGACGCCCCGCCCGTTCGGTCACGGTCAACCTGGCAGAATCCCCCCTCGGCTGGCTCTATTCGAGAGGCCTGGTTACCCGAAGGCAGTTCGATGCGGGCGAACGACTGCGCGCGGACTGGGAACGCGCGCAGCTTGCGTCGAGGATTACCATGGCCTGGGACGCCGCGCCTGTGTCGGGCCAGCGCGGATCGTCGAGCGGCGCCGTCGACCTCAGCGGTTCACAGATCGACGCCAAGCGCCGCTTTCACGAAGCAATCGACACTGCGGGACCCGGGCTGGCCGACATATTGTGGCGGGTGGTCTGCTCCGGCGAGGGCATGCGCGACGCCGAGACCGCGCTCGGCTGGCCGGCCCGCGCGGGCAAGCTCGTCCTCACCCTCGCGCTTGATCGCGTCGCCACCTATTACCGGATCGCCTGACCTAGCGGTGGCCGCCACTGCCCTTCTGGCCCGTCTTGCGGGCGCGCGAACACATCTCGGTCGTCCGTCCGGTCATCGAGACCTTCTTCTGCTTCGTCTGGCGGTCGCGGACCGTCGGATCGC
>DASUVP010000255.1:0-3717 GCA_036378895.1 Sphingomicrobium sp. | reverse complement strand
GCCGAGCGAGACCAGAAAGTGCGGGCGGGACAGTCCCGCGAGCCGGGCCGCTTCGGCCTCGGTCGGCTTGGGCGGCTTCGAGTTGCGGCTGATCGCGATGGGCAGCACGAGGACGTTGCCGTTGGCCGGCACCGGATATTGGGCGGTCGTGATGACGAGGTCGAAGAGCCTAGTGTCGGCTCGCGGATTGCCGAGACGGATGATCCTGGTGCGACCACCGCTCTGGTCCTTGATCCAGCGCGCGACGGCAACGCTGCGGCGGCCAATTCCGATCACGAGGTCGGGCCAAGGGGGCCGAAGGGTCCGCCGCGACTTGCCCGTCAACAGGAACGGCTTGGTTGGGAACAGCCGGAGCAACAGCAGCCATCGCGAGCGATAGGCCATGGTCCGGGTTTCGAAGGGCGTTCCGAGCGCCTCGGCCAGGCCGAGCATCTGGTTGTTATCGCCGCGGCGCTCGCCGAGAAGCACCCAGATGCGCGGGGTTCGTTCGTTCATACGGTTTTCGCACGAACCCGACGATATTCCGAGCGCAACTGAAGTGCGAGCATCAGCGCCATTGAGGCCGTAGCGAGCACGAACGCTGCCGCGGCTCCCGTCACCCCGAAACGCCACGATAGCGGAGCAATCGCCGAGAAATAGACGATCGTTCCGAACAGCCGGGCCTTGAGCGGCGCGTCGGGACGATCGAGCGCGTAGAGCATCGACGGGAGCGGGAAGATGAAGATCCCGATCACCGGCGCGATGATCAGCACCATCAGGATCGGATAGGCGCC
Source organism: Sphingomicrobium sp. (assembly GCA_036378895.1). Classification (GTDB taxonomy): domain Bacteria; phylum Pseudomonadota; class Alphaproteobacteria; order Sphingomonadales; family Sphingomonadaceae; genus Sphingomicrobium. The sequence goes on along the minus strand of DASUVP010000255.1, from coordinate 2,944 downwards.
CAGGAACTGGGCGCCGAACAGCAAGCTCACCAGCGGACGCCCGGCGATGAGCAAGAGGGCGACCGCCGCTAGCGCCACGATCCCAGCAGTGGCGGCGCCGCGGATCATCAACCTCCAGGGATGCTTGGACGCGAGATCCATCCGGACGACCTCAGGATAGAAGGCCTTGGCGAGGAAGTCGGCGGGCTTCTGTGCGCTGTCGGCGAGGCTGGACGCGATACGGAACAGGGCCGCGGCGGATGGACCGAGCAGTCCGCCAACAACCAGCCGCGCGATCGGGCCCCAGGCGGTCATGAGGCTCGACGTCAAATTCACATGGATCGCGAAACGCCAGGCGCCCGGAAGGCTAGTTGGCCTGAGAGTCGGGCGGATGCCTTCGAGCAGCCCCTTGCGGCGAAGCTCGCGCCACGCGAGGAACCAGAGGAACAGGTCGCCGCCAAGGTCCGTTGCGAACCAGATGAAGACATAGACCTCGAAAGGCGCGCCCGCTGCGAATGCAGTCCCTGCAAGGATGGCGCGCGCAATCGGATAGCTGCTTCCCTGCCAACCGATAAGGTCGAACCGGTCGAGCGAACGCAACACGCCGACCGGCGTCGCCGCGCCCATCGTGGGCAATAGCGCGCAATAGAGCATCGCCAGCCAGAGATACTGGCCGCTGATCCCGAACCATTGTCCGATGAAGGGCAGGAGGGTGATGGCGATGATCATCCCGCCGACCCCACTCACGGCATCGAGCGCGAAGGCAAAGCCCGTCGACGCCTTGAAATCCTCGTGTTCGCCCGCGGCCAGGGCTTGCCCGCCGTAGCGGACGATCAGCTGCCAGGACTGGAACTTGCTGATTCCGCTCGCCGCCTTGGCGTAGCTGACGATCAGGATGAGCATCCCGAACATCATCACTCCGAGGCCACGTCCCGCGAAGGCGAGCGTGGCAATCCCGGCAACGGCCGCGACCGCCTTGGAAATCGCCAGATAGCTGCTGTTCTTCAGCAGCGAGCGAAAGTGCGCGTCCCGGAACCAGTGCTTCATGCGTCGCCGGGTCTAGGCGACCCGGCGTTCGCTGTCAGTCGGCAAAATCTCGCCTTCAGGCCGGCTCGGGAATCCGCTGCTGAATCACCTTGTCGGCAAGCGGGCCGTTAAGCTCGGCGAGATGGTCGAACTGGGCTTCGTAGGTCGCCAGCCCCTGGCTCTGCGACCGGAGCTCCGCCTCGAGCCCGCCAAGCTCGGCTTCGGGAAGCAAGGCGTCGATCCGGTCCCAGCCGGTCCAGCCGTCGCGCGGAGCCATGCCGAGCATCTGGCCGCGCCGGCCTGCGACAGCGGACGTGATGCGGCTGGTGGCGCTCGACGGGCATACAACTGTCAGCTTGTGCATCGGTTCAAGCAGGTGCGGACCCGACGCTGCGAGCGCCTCCTGCATCGCGATACGGCCGGCCAGCCGGAACGCAAGCTCGGAGCTGTCGACGCTGTGATAGCTGCCGTCGACCAGGGTCACGGCGACGTCGACGACCTGGAAGCCCAGCGGGCCCTTTTGCATCGCCTCGCGAACGCCTTCCTCGACGGCCGGTATCCACTGTTTCGGGACCGAGCCGCCGTGGATCTTCTCGTCGAACTTGAAGCCTTCGCCACGGCCGACCGGGCGGATCTCGATGATCACGTCGCCGAACTGCCCGTGGCCGCCCGACTGCTTCTTGTGGCGGCCGTGCTGGCGGACCGGCTTGCGCACGGACTCGCGATAACCGATGGCCGGAGGGTGACTCTTCACCTCGACGCCGTAGCGGCGTTTGAGCCGGCCGATCACGGTGTTGAGATGCTCGTCGTTGACGCCCCTCAAGCGGATTTCGTGGTTGGCCTCGTCATGCTCGACGATCAACCCCGCGTCCTCCTCTGTCAGCCGCTGCAGCGCGCCTGACAGCTTGACGTCGTCCTTGCGGTCCGCCGGCTCGATCGCAAACGCGCAGTTGCGCGCCGGATAGTCGATCTCGATCGGCGGTGGCACCTTGCCGGAGCCGAGCCACTGGCCCGACTTGACGTTGTCGACCTTGGCCACCGCGACGACGTCGCCGGGCTGCGCCTCACCGATCTTCTGCGTCTTCTCGCCCTGGACCTTGAACAGTGAGCCAGCGCGGGTGTGCTCACCATCCTCGGTCTTGAGGTCGGATCCTTCACGGATCTTTCCGCCGAGCACACGCGCGAGCGCCAGCCGGCCGATCGAGCCGTGGAGGATCTTGAAGACGAACATGGACGGGTCGGACACGGATAGGCGCGTGGCCGCGACATCCGGCCCCGGAGTTTCGTGACGAAGCGCCTTCAAAAGCCGGCGCACACCCCATGAGCTCGTAGCGCACCCGAAAAGAACGGACACGCCGAGGCTTTCGCCCGTCTCGCGGGCCAAGTCCTGGAGAATCTTCTCCTGACTGGGCGTCTCGTCCATCAGCAGCTGCTCGAGAAGTTCGTCGTCATGGTCGGCGAGCTGCTCCAGCATGTGGGTCCGCGCTTCGATCTCGCGGTCCTGCAGGTCGGCTGGAATCTCGATCCGCTCGGACTCCTGGCCGGCGCGATATTTGAACGCCCGCTCGAGCGCGAGATCGACGAAGCCGCTGACCTTCTCGCCGTCCCAGATCGGAATCTGGCGGGCGATCAAAGGCGACACGCTCATCGGCTGGAGGGCGGAAAGGAGGTCGCGGATCCGGCCATGGGCCTGGTCGATCCGGTTGACGAAGATCAGGTGCGGGATGCCCAGCTCGTCGAGCATGCGCAGCGCCGGCGCCGCGAGCGGCGCTCGAGCGGGGTCGGGGTCGACCACCACGATCGCCAGGTCGGCCGCGGCCACCGCCCGGGCGCCGTCCGCGGAAAAGCCTATCGAGCCAGGCACGTCGATCAGCGCGAAGTCTTCGCCGAGATATTTGAAATTGTAGAGGTTGAGCTCCGTGGAGCCGCCGCGTTGCCT
>DASUVP010000254.1:0-5502 GCA_036378895.1 Sphingomicrobium sp. | reverse complement strand
TCATTTTGCGAAACGATTCAGATCAGACTTGCGGCGCGGGCGAAGCCGAGGCTGTCGAACATTTCGAAGAAGCGGACCGCCTTGCCGTTGCGGAAGGTCCAGACGTCGATCTTCGGCGTGTCGATTTCCTTGCCGTCATGGGCACGGATACTGGCCGAAAGACATTCCTTTGCCCCGTCACTTGGACTGGTAGCGTTACTCCGCCGCCGGCACGTAAATCTCACCACCCTCATCGTGGAAGCGCTTGCTCATCTCGGCCATGCCTTCGTCCGCATCCGCTGACGCGGCTTTCTGCTCCTGCATCCGCGCGAAGTCTCGAACCTCTTGCGTGATCTTCATCGAGCAGAACTTGGGCCCGCACATCGAGCAGAAGTGAGCGGTCTTGGCGCCTTCCGCCGGGAGCGTCTGGTCGTGGTACTGCTCCGCCGTTTCCGGATCGAGCGAGAGGTTGAACTGGTCGCGCCAGCGGAACTCGAAGCGCGCCTTCGACAGAGCGTCGTCGTGCGCCTTCGCCGCCGGGTGGCCCTTCGCCAGGTCCGCCGCGTGGGCGGCCAGCTTGTAGGTCACCACTCCGACCTTCACGTCGTCGCGGTCGGGGAGGCCGAGGTGCTCCTTCGGCGTGACGTAGCAAAGCATCGCCGTTCCGAACCAGCCGATCATCGCCGCGCCGATCGCGCTCGTGATGTGGTCGTAGCCGGGCGCGACGTCGGTGGTCAGCGGGCCCAAGGTGTAGAAGGGCGCCTCGCCGCAGCTTTCCAGCTGCTTGTCCATATTCTCCTTGATCTTGTGCATCGGCACGTGGCCGGGGCCCTCGATCATCACCTGGCAGTCGTGCTCCCACGCCTTCTTCGTCAGCTCGCCGAGCGTGTAGAGCTCCGCGAACTGCGCCTCGTCATTGGCGTCGGCGATGCTTCCGGGGCGGAGGCCGTCGCCCAGCGAGAAGGCGATGTCGTACGCCTTCATGATCTCGCAGATCTCGTCAAAGCGATCGTAGAGGAAGCTCTCCTTGTGGTGGGAGAGGCACCACTTGGCCATGATCGATCCGCCGCGGCTGACGATGCCGGTGACGCGCTTCGCGGTCAGCGGCACATAGGGCAGGCGGACGCCGGCGTGGATGGTGAAATAGTCGACGCCCTGCTCGGCCTGCTCGATGAGCGTGTCGCGGTAGATCTCCCACGTCAGGTCCTCGGCGATGCCGCCGACCTTCTCCAGCGCCTGGTAGATGGGCACGGTGCCGATCGGCACGGGCGAGTTGCGGACGATCCATTCGCGCGTGTCGTGGATGTTGCGGCCGGTCGACAGGTCCATGACCGTGTCGGCGCCCCAGCGGATCGCCCACACCATCTTGTCGACCTCCGATGCGACGTCGGAGGCGACGGCGCTGTTGCCGATGTTGGCGTTGATCTTGACCAGGAAGTTGCGGCCGATCGCCATCGGCTCGCTCTCGGGGTGGTTGATGTTGTTGGGGATGATGGCGCGGCCGCGGGCGACCTCGTCGCGGACGAACTCGGGGGTGACGATGTCGGGGATTGCGGCGCCGAAGTCCTGGCCGTCGCGGGTGGCGGCCAACGCCTGTTCGCGTCCCAGATTCTCGCGGATGGCGACATATTCCATCTCGGGCGTGACGATGCCGCGCTTCGCATAGTGCATCTGCGTGACGTTGGCGCCGGGACGGGCGCGCAGCACGCGCTTGCGGACGTTGGAAAAGGGCTGGACGCCACCGCTGCGGTCCGGGCCTAGCTGGCCGTTGTCCTCGGGGCGGACTTCGCGCTGGGCGACTTCCTCGACATCGCCGCGTCCGCGGATCCAGTTGCGGCGAATCTCGGGGAGGCCGGCCATGATGTCGATGCGGGCGCTCGGGTCCGAATAGGCGCCGCTGGTGTCGTAGAGGACGACCGGCGGCTCGCCGCACGAGGGCTCGAGATCGACGGTGCGCATGGCGACCTTGAGATCGCCGACGTGGATCTTGCGCGATCCGCGGATCGGGCCGGTGGTGACTTTAAGCTCGGTTCTTGCAGGCGCGTCGCCCATTGGACTCTCCTCTTCCTCCGCCGGTCTCAACCGGATCAGGTTCGATGGGTCGCCAGCTCGTGCTGGCCTCTCAAGCGCCGTCCAGCGCTCCCCCAGGGAAGTCTCGTCTTTAGGCCGGTGCGGCGCGATGCGCCACCCGAAGCGTCAGCGCGGCGTCGCCGCGGCCTTTGCCTCGTCCGCAGTGACCTGGCCGTCCTTGTTGGCGTCGGTGCGGTCGAAGACGGAGAGCACCGGTGCGCCGTACTCCGCGGGGCTGATCTTGCCGTCCTTGTTTGAGTCGAAGCGCTGCAGCGTGACTTCGGGGGACTGGGCGACCCGGGCGGTCGCTCCGGCCTTGAACTCGGCGAGGCTCACCTGCCCGTTCTTGTCCTGGTCGAGGGCGGAGAACTCCTGCTCCATGCGCGCAACGACCTTCTCGGTCGCCTTGACCGACATGGTCGTGATCTCGGCCCGGCTGAGGAAGCCGTCATTGTTGACGTCGCCTTCGTCGAAACTCTGCTTGATCGTGTTGGCGAGGTCCGTTCGGAGCGTCGGCTGGCCCGTGGCCGGGGCCTGCGCCAGCGCGGCGCCGCCGGCGAGAAGCGCGAGCGCACCCAATGGAATCCTGAACATGGCGACCTCCGATCGTCCGGTTGAAGCGGCGGGGGTGCCCCAACCGCCATTGCTGGCGAATGAATCGCCCACTTCCCTATTCTACGCTCTGGCGGCATCAGGCGTCCAATGCCTGCGATGACGCACCTCGACCGGCTCGAAGCCGAGAGCATCCATATCCTGCGCGAGACTGTCGCGGAGGCCGAGCGGCCGGTCATGCTCTATTCGATCGGCAAGGATTCGGCGGTGATGCTGCACCTGGCGAAGAAGGCGTTCTTCCCGGCCCCGCTGCCCTTCCCGCTGCTGCATGTCGATACGACATGGAAGTTCCGCGACATGTATGCGCTGCGCGACAAGGTGGCGGCCGATCCGGCGGTGAAGCTGATCGTCTACAAGAACCCGGAGGCCGAGCGGCTGGGGATCAATCCGTTCGACCATGGACCGGCGCATACGGACATGTGGAAGACGGAAGGGCTGAAGCAGGCGCTCGACAAATATGGGTTCGACGCGGCGTTCGGCGGCGCCCGCCGCGACGAGGAGAAGAGCCGGGCGAAGGAGCGCATCTTCAGCTTCCGCGACCGCAACCATCGCTGGGACCCCAAGCGGCAGCGGCCCGAGCTGTGGTCGCTGTACAACGTAAGGAAGAACAAGGGCGAAAGCGTCCGCATTTTCCCGCTGTCGAACTGGACCGAGCTGGACGTGTGGCAATATATTTTGCGCGAGAGGATCGAGATCGTTCCGCTCTATTTCGCGGGCGAGCGCCTCGTCGTGGAACGCGACGGCCTGATCCTGATGGTCGATGACGAGCGAATTCCGCTGAACGGCGAGACTCCACAGGTGCGCCGCGTGCGGTTCCGGACGCTGGGTTGCTATCCGCTGACCGGCGCGGTGGAAAGCAGCGCCTGCACGGTCGAGGAGATCGTTGCGGAGATGCTGGTGACGACGACTTCGGAACGCCAGGGCCGCGCAATCGACCGCGATGCGGGCGCCGCGAGCATGGAGAAGAAGAAGCAGGAGGGCTACTTTTGAACGCCCCCACCGACGTCGCGAAATGGCTTGCCGAGCAGGAGCGCAAGGAGCTTCTGCGCTTCATCACCTGCGGCAGTGTGGACGATGGCAAGTCGACGCTGATCGGACGCCTGCTCTATGACACCAAGCAGATCTTCGACGACCAGCTTTCGGCGCTCGAGGCGGACAGCAGGAAGCATGGGACGCAGGGCGAGGGCATCGACTTCGCGCTGCTGGTCGACGGGCTGTCGGCCGAGCGCGAGCAAGGCATCACCATCGACGTCGCCTACCGCTTCTTCGCCAGCGAGAAGCGCAAGTTCATCGTCGCCGACACGCCGGGGCACGAGCAATACACGCGCAACATGGTCACCGGCGCGTCGACGGCGGACCTCGCCGTGCTTCTGGTCGATGCGCGCAAGGGCGTTCTGACCCAGACGCGGCGGCACTCCTATCTCGCGCAGCTGCTCGGGATCCGGCACTTCGTGGTCGCAGTGACCAAAATGGACCTGGTTGATTTCGACCAAGCCGCGTTCGATGCGATCACCGCCGACTATCGCGTCTTCGCGGACAAGATCGGCATCGCCGACTGGATGGCGATCCCCGTGTCCGGGCTCGGCGGCGACAATGTCGGCGAGCGGAGCGAGCGCATGCCCTGGTATGCCGGGCCGAGCCTGCTCGAGCATCTCGACACGGTGCCGCTGGACATGGCCGCCGATGCCGCCAAGCCGCTGCGCCTGCCGGTGCAGTGGGTCAACCGCCCCGACCAAAGCTTCCGCGGGTTCACCGGCCAGATCGCATCGGGGAAGGTCGTTCGGTCGCAGGATATCCGAGTGCTGCCGTCGGGGCGCACCACGCGGATCGCGCGGATCGTAACGGCCGATGGGGATCTGGAGGAAGCGGTCGCGGGTCAGTCCGTGACCGTGACGTTCACTCACGAAGTGGATTGCTCGCGCGGCGACGTCATCGCAGCCGCGGACGCTCCGCCGGAGGCCGCCGACCAGTTCGAGGCGACCATCGTCTGGATGGACGAGCACGAGATGCTGCCCGGCCGAGGCTATTGGCTGAAGGTCGGCACGCAGACGGTGACCGCGACGATCCAGCACCCGAAGTACGAGATCAACGTCAACACGCTGGAGCATCTCGCGGCGCCGACGCTGCACCTCAACTCGATCGGCGTGGCGACTGTCGCGACGGACCGCGAGATCACGTTCGAGCCCTACGCGGTGCCGGGACGCCCGCCCAATCGCGCGCTCGGCGGCTTCATCCTCATCGACAAGCTGACCAACGCCACGGTCGCGGCCGGCATGCTGCATTTCGCGCTGCGGCGGGCGCTCAACATCCACCGGCAGCCGCTGGAGGTCAGCCGCGAGACCCATGCGGGGCTCAAGGGTCAAAAGCCCGCCGTTTTGTGGTTCACCGGCCTTAGCGGATCGGGCAAGTCGACCATCGCCAACGCGGTTGAGAAACGGCTTGCCGCGCTCGGCCGCCACACCTTCCTGCTCGACGGCGACAACGTCCGCCACGGCCTGAACCGCGACCTCGGCTTCACCGAGGCCGACCGAATCGAAAACATCCGCCGCGTCGGCGAGGTCGCGCGGCTGATGGCCGATGCCGGGCTGATCGTGCTGACCGCCTTCATCTCGCCATTCCGCGCCGAGCGCGAGATGGTGCGCAAGATGCTGCCCGAAGGCGAGTTCATCGAAGTGTTCGTCGACACGCCTCTGGCCGAGGCCGAGAAGCGCGACCCGAAGGGCCTCTACGCCAAGGCGCGCGCCGGCGAGATCCTGAACTTCACGGGCATCGACAGCCCGTACGAAGCCCCCGACGATGCGGAGATCGTGATCGACACGACGAAGCTGAGCGCGGAAGAGG
>DASUVP010000253.1:0-7847 GCA_036378895.1 Sphingomicrobium sp. | reverse complement strand
AAGGGATCGCGGTCGAATATACGTCGGTGAACCCACCGCGTTCGCCGGTGCTGGCGCTCTACGGCGAGGCATTTCCCGACTGGCTTAAGCAACAGCATTGGGTCGCCGACCTCCCTTACTTGCCCGACGTCGCGACGGTCGAGCGGCTGCATGTCGAATGCCTCTTGGCGGCCGATGCCGAACCGCTGGCCTCCCGCGACCCGACCGAGCTTTCCGATCGCAGGCTGGCGCTTCATCCTGCCGTCCGCTTCACCTGGCTGCAGACCCCGGCCATGAGCATCTGGCTCGCCCATCAGCAGCCCGTGCCGTCCGAGATTGCACCGGAGTGGAAGCCGGAAGGCGCGCTGTTCGCACGGCCGGCGCCGTTCACTTTGCACGCCCCCCGCATCGGGGCGCCCGCTCATCGCATCCTGTTCGGGATCCGTCTCGGCGAACGCGCCGGCCAAAGCACGGCCGCCGCGGCCCGCCTCTATCCCGACACCGACCCCGAGGCTGTGTTCGCCTCTCTTCTCCACATGGGCGTGTTCGCTGCGCCCCCGATTGAAAGGCCCTGAATCATGGCTACGCAAGCTGTCGCGCCGCTTTGGCGGAAGCCCTTGGACCTGTTCGCCGATAGAGCGGAAACGGTCCTGCCCCTGTCCCTGCTGCTGCTAGTCCAGCGGCTGGGCATCGCCGCGGTCTTCTTCATGTCCGGCCGAACGAAGGTCGACGGCCTGCTGACCGTCAATGACAGCGCATTCGAGCTCTTCCGCTACGAATATGCTCTGCCTTTGGTACCGCCGGAGGCGGCGGCCTACGCGGCAACCTATTCCGAACATCTCTTTCCGCTGCTCCTCGCGCTGGGCCTGTTCACCAGACTGAGTGCTACGGCCCTCCTGGCGATGACGCTGGTCATCCAAATCTTCGTTTACCCCGATGCCTGGGCGACGCACCTGAGCTGGGCGGGACTCTTGTTACCGCTGATCGCCCTCGGCGGCGGCAAGCTGTCGGTAGATCATCTCGTGAAGCTCCCATGAGCCGCCTCTTCATTCTGATCGCCGCGTTGTTTGCGATCGCGCCCGCCACAGCGGCGACCACTGCACCAGCTGTTTCCGCGACAGACGGCGTCGCGATCCAAGGGTACGACCCGGTTGCCTTCTTCACAGCGGGGGCCCCGCAGAAGGGACAGGTCGAGCATAGCTATGAATATGAAGGGGCGACCTGGCGCTTCGCGTCGTCGGACAGCCTTGCAACGTTCATGATGACGAGCGGGCCTCATAATGATGGCCGCCCTAACCTCCGCTGCCTGGCAGATCACTGTTGAAGATGTCCGCGGCGGCTTTCCACTCGCTGCCGATCTTGCGCCAGACGACCACGTACTTGCCGGTGTCGGTCTGCGCGGTCCCATCGGGCGCAACTTTTAGCCTATACGTCCCACGATCGAGTGCCATGTCGCCCGACGATGACACAATGATCTGCTCCGGAACGAAGGTCAGATCGAACCCCGGCGTCTGCATCATCGATGCCCATGTTTGCTGGATCGCGGTGCGGCCTTTACCGATCGGCGCATTGGGTGGCATCACCGCGCCGTCCTCGGCGTAAAGTGCCGCAATCCCTTCGGCATCCTTGGCTTTCACGAGCTGAAGCCAACGTTCCACTTGCCCGCGAATTGCCTGCTCATCCGCGCCAACGATCACAGCGGCGGCAGCATTCCCTTCGGCGGCGTTGTTTCCGGATCTGTCGTCTGCCTGGCACGCGGGCAGCAGCAGCGCCGTGACGGAAAGTAGCAAAAGCGTTTTCGTCATCGGGATCTCCTCTCGCTCTGCCTCGTCATAGCACGGCCAGCGTGCCTCGCGTCAGGTCCCAGTATCTCCTTTCCACCGATTGCGGACATTAGCCGTCACGGGAGTAATCGCTTGACGTCGGACGCGTCTCGCGGCGCGGCTTAGGCTCCTTGCTCGCGCTCCGGCCGGGCAGTTTTCGTCTCTACGCGCTGGCTCCGATTGCTCCGCAATCGCTCACGTGCGCTCGGCGGAAACTGCTGTCCTACAGCAACCATTTTGTGCTTGGCATCGCGCGGCTCTTTGATCCGTCCGCAGCTCCCCCTTGCTCCGCTCGCGTCCCGCGAAGCGCAAAGTTTACAATATTGGCGAACCAGTTAACGAAGGTCACACTTCCAGACCCTCCGCGCCTTCGCAAAACATGGCGCGGCGCAGTCAATTTGGTGACCCTGTCCTGAGCCATGTCGAAGGGTTCACCCGGCAGAATGAGCGGCTGGGGACGCCTTTTGTCAGTCCGAACATTCGTGAACATTGACCTCCGGCCATCTTCGATTCCGAGCGCGTCCCACTCCGGGGCGCGTCAGCCGGAGATTCCTCTCCACGCATGCGGCAATCTATAATAGCTTTCACGCCCGGCGCCGTCCGACCTGACCGACGAAGTCCAGCTCGAGGCCGCGCTGGACCAGGCCGTCAAATCCTACGGCGGGAACGACATGCTGGTCCTCAACGCCGGCATCTTCCCGGCGAGCGCCCCCATCGCTTCGCTGTCGGCCGAAGACTGGCAGCGAACCATGCGCATCAATCTCGATGCCAACGCCCACCTCATGCGTGCCTGCCATCCGCTGCTGAGTCTCGGCCCGCGCGGCGGGCGCGTCGTCATCATCGGCTCCAAGAATGTTCCGGCGCCCGGCCCCGGACAGGCCGCTTACTCGGCGTCGAAAGCAGCTCTCCAGCAACTTGCCCGCGTCGCCGCGCTTGAATGGGGCGCGGACAACATTCGCATCAATACGCTCCATCCCAACGCCGTATTCGACACCGGCATCTGGACGCCGGAGGTCCTGGAGCAGCGCGCTGCGTCCTACGGCTTGAGCGTCGAGGCCTACAAGACGAACAACGTGCTGAACGTCGAGGTCACCAGCCAGGACGTGTCGGAACTGGCGGCGGAATTGTGCGGCCCGCTTTTCGCGAAAACGACAGGCGCACAAATCCCGGTCGATGGAGGCAACGACCGCGTGATCTGATCGGCTTCACAGCACGCCGAACGTCCAACCCTCCGTCCGCGCGATTTCAGGCGTCAATGCCTCCGGTGCGAGGGCCCGCGGCTCCTCCCGTGCCAGCGCGCGCATCCCGGCGGCGGTGACGAGGGCGTCGGTCTGGTGGTCGTTGGGCTCGAAGCTCAGGCGCACCGGCTTGCTGCCGAGGCCCGCGAGCGCGCGGTTGAGTTCGGCGCGGGTGCGGAGCTTGGTGCCGCTCATCCCCGCCCGCCTGAGGTAGATGCGGGTGTAGATTTCGCAGACGGCAGAGCCGCGTTCAGGAAGTGGGTCCATCGGGAAGATCGACACCTTGCCGTCGAGGCGGTGGAGCAGCCGCATTCCGGAAAAGCTCGCCTTCGCGACCTGCGCCGCGCCGATCGCGTCGTAGGCGCTCGCCGTCTTGCGCCCGCCCTGCGCGTTCAGCCGCGCGTCGCATTGGCGGAAGCGCACGAAATCCGCTTTTACCCCGTCGGCGATTCCGAAATAGAAATGCCGCCGGTGCGCGATCTCGAGGAAGCTCGCGGCGCCAAGGTCCTCGTCGTCGCACTTCGCGTCGACATAGGCCCAGAACTCGCGGCCTGTCTTCGGGACGTCTGGCTCGCCGAGCAGATACTCGCCGCGTTCGACGATCGGCGGGGCGAAGCTGAAGTCGAAGCCGAACAGGGTCGGCTCCCTGACAGCGCGTTTAAGGAGCCAGTGAAGCACCTCCTCGCGCGACCAAATGTGGCCGGGACGAACCAGCCGGGGAGGGGCATCGTGTCGCGCCTCGGCGATCGCAATGCCCTTGTGCCGCCGCCCCTTGGCGCCGGACCAGTCGATCGCAATGTAAGACTCGAACAGGTTCGTCATTGCGAGCGTAGCGAAGCAATCCAGACTTTGTGCCGCTGGATTGCTTCGTCGCTATCGCACCTTGCAATGACGATTAGACCAGCGGCGGCTGGCGCTCGTCCTCGCCCTCGGTGGGCTTCTTGAGCCGGGGCGGGGCAGGGCGGCGCACCTGCGGCACCTGCTCGTCCGCCCAATTCTCGAGGATGCGCGCCGCGGCGTCACGGCCGCCCAGTCCGAATGCGATGGCGCAAGCAACCGCCGCCGAGCCTAGGATCAGGCCGAAGGCCATCATGACGATCTGGTCGGCGAGGCCCATGAACGTCAGGCCGATCGCGGTGAACAGAGCGATGATCGCGTATTTGACGATGGTCTGGGCGTAGCTCGCCTCGCCCGTGCTGCTTCCGACGAGATTCGACAGGATGCGGGCCAGGAATATGCCCGCGACGATGATGACGGTGCCGAAGATAACCTTGCCGCCGAGCTCGGTGATCTGGATCAGAAGCACCGCGACCGCATCGCCGCCAAGCTGCCGCGTCGCCTCAATGGCGGCCGCCAGTAGGATTGCCGTCATCGCAACCGCGCCGACGACCTTCGACGGGTTGGAGTTGGCCGGCATCACGCCGAGCGCCCGGACGCTATTGTCGAAACCTAGGCTTGGAAGAACGGTTTCGAGCATCGCCTTGACCCAGCGGCCGATCAGGAATGCGATGGCCAGCCAGACCAGAGCCGCGAGCACCCGCGGGATGGCGAGCGCGATCGTGTTCAGCATGTTGGTCGCGGGGTCGGAGATCGCCGAGATCTGCAGGATCTGGAGCGCACCGATCGCCGCAAAGATGATGATGATCGCCGACACCGTCACTCCGACTGCCTTGGCGATCGAGTTGCGGGCAGGGGATGCGCCTTCCGCCGCGGTACCGGTCTGGTCGACCGCCAGCGGCGCGTCGCCGATCGGGATTCCGGCCTGTTTGAACAACCGTTCGAGATTGAGCGCTCCAAGCGCTGCCTCGATTACGTGACGAACGATCCGGGCGAGGATCAGCCCTGCGAAGAAGAAGACGCCCGCGCCGAGCAGCCTCGGCAGGAAGGCGAAGACCTCGTTGCTCATGGTCGTGACCGGGGTCAGCACGCCCGACAGGCCGAGCGGCTGGAGCGCGGCGATCAGTCCGACCAGCCAGACCAGCCAGTAGGCAAGGCGGCCGAGCTCCGTACCGACGGAGTCGACTCCGGCCTGCGGGTGGCGCTTCAGCACCGGCATCCGGTCGATCAGCTTCGCCACTGCCCATTGCACCGCCTTGGCGATGAAATGGGTGGCGATGAGAATGAGGATCGCGAATACAACGCGCGGCCCCCACTGAATCAACTGGTCGCGCCAGTAGGCGGCTGGCGGGTTCGTTTCGTACATTCTTCTAGGCTCCCCTATTCGCTGTCAGTGTCGTCAGTAGCGCGCTTGTCACGAAGCTGGTTCCAGTAAGCGATGCGCTCGCGGATCTTGGCCTCGAACCCGCGTTCGGCAGGCTCAAAGAAGGTCTGCCGCTCCATCCCCTCGGGCCAGTAATCCTGGCCGGAGAAACCCTCGTCGGCGTCATGGTCGTAGGCATAGCCCTTGCCGTAGCCGATGTCCTTCATAAGCCGCGTCGGCGCGTTCAAAATGTGCGAGGGCGGCATCAGCGACCCGGTTTCCTTGGCGCTTCGCCAGGCACTCTTTTGCGCCATGTAGGAGGCGTTCGATTTGGGCGCGGTCGCCAGATAGAGGCAGGCCTGGACGATCGCGAGTTCTCCTTCGGGCGAGCCGAGGAAGTCGTAGGCGTCTTTCGCGGCGAGGCACTGCACCAGCGCCTGCGGGTCAGCGAGGCCGATGTCCTCCATCGCCGCGCGGGTCAGGCGACGGAGCACGTACAGCGGCTCCTCTCCGGCGACGAGCATGCGCGCCAGGTAGTAGAGCGCTGCCTGCGGGTCGGATCCGCGCAGGCTCTTATGCAGCGCGGAGATGAGGTTGTAATGACCCTCGCGGTCCTTGTCGTAGACTGGCACACGCCGGTGCAGCAGCGCCGCCATCCCGGCGGGATCGAGCGGTGCGTCGAGGTCGACGTCGAACAAGGTCTCGACCTGGTTGAGAAGGAAGCGGCCGTCGCCGTCGGCGCTCGCGACCAACGCATCGCGCGCTTCCCTGGTGAGCGGGATTGGGCGGCCGACCTCAACTTCCGCGCGCTCGATCAGGGTGTCGAGCGCGCTCTCGTTGAGCCGCCGCAGGATCAGCACCTGGCAGCGCGATAGGAGCGCCGCGTTGAGCTCGAAGCTCGGGTTCTCGGTGGTCGCCCCCACGAGGGTGACGGTGCCGTCCTCGACGTAGGGCAGGAAGCCGTCCTGCTGGGCGCGGTTGAAGCGGTGGATCTCGTCCACGAACAACAAGGTCCGCTGCCCGGCGCGGGCGGCGGTCTTGGCCTCGGCGAAGATCTTCTTGAGGTCGGCGACGCCGGAGAAAACCGCGGAGATCGGAACGAAGCGAAGCCCGACTGCGTCCGCGAGCAATCGCGCGATACTGGTCTTGCCGGTGCCGGGCGGGCCCCAGAGGATCATTGACGACAATTTGCCTGCGGCGACCATGCGGCCGATCGCTCCGTCGGCCTCGGTCAGATGCTCCTGGCCAACGATCTCGTCGAGCGATTGCGGCCTGAGCCGGTCGGCCAGCGGGGCGTTCGCCGCCGTCGCGGGCTGGGCGCGCTCCAACTCCTCGTCGCTAAACAGGTCGGCCATTCCGCATCGTCCTTGGCCCACCGCAAAAAGAATTGCACCAGCGGACTTGTTCACGATGCATCGAAGATATATCTTAGACACATCGGAAGGAGCTAATTGATGAGACACAGGCATTCGGGTTGCCATCCCCGCGGACGGATCGAGATCGACGTTCCGGAAGCTTTGATCGCGATGGGCCGCCGGTCGGGCGGCTGGGGACCGTTTCATTTCGAGTTCGACGACAATGGCTGGAGCGGCCGGCGCGGCGGTGGACGTCGGAGCCGGCGCATGTTCGAGTCCGGCGAGCTTCGCCTCGTCCTCTTGAAGCTGATCGCCGATGAGCCTCGTCACGGCTACGACCTCATCCGCGCGATCGAGGACCTGACGGGCGGCGAATATGCGCCGAGCCCCGGCGTCGTCTATCCGACCCTCACCTTGCTCCAGGATATGGGATTGATCGAGGAGGCCGCGGTGGAGGGACCGCGCAAGCCGTTCCAGGCCACGGATGAGGGCCGCGCGCATCTCGACGAAAAGGCGGACGAGGTTGAAGCCTTGTTGGACCGGCTCAGGGATTTCGCTCCCAAGGAATCGCACCACGGCGGAGCGACGATCGGTCGGGGCATCCAGAATCTAATGGCGGCGGTCCGCAACCGCGTCTCGCGCGTCGGTTGGGATGAAGAGCTGACCCACGAGATCACCGCGATCCTCGATGAGGCGGCGCAGCGGATCGAGCGGCTCAAATAGTCCGGCGACCGGTCAAGCGCGCATAGCGTTCGCGCCGCTGGATCACTCGCTGGTACGTCTTGAGCACCACCGAGTTGATCCGGTCCCAGTCCTGCGTTTCGGCATAGGCCAGCCCCGCAGCGCCGTGCTTTGAACGCAGGGCCGGGTCGCGGGCGTAATTCTCCAGCGCGTCGGCGAACCCTTCGGCGTCGCCCGGATCGACGAGAACCCCGTTCTCGCCATCGCGCACGAGGGTGGTGGTCCCGGTCGCGGTCGCAGCGACGACGGGCAAAGCGCAGGCCATCGCCTCCAGCGTCACATTGCCGAAGGCTTCGGTGATCGACGGGTTGAAGAAGACGTCCGTACTTGCGAGCGCCCGGGCCAAGTCGTTGCCAACCTGGTGACCGATGAAGATGGCGTCCGGCAGGCGGTTTTCGAACCAGCCGCGTGCGGGCCCCTCGCCAATGACTACGACCCGGTGGCGGACCTTACGTTCGACAAGCACGTCGACCGCATCCGAAAAGACATCGAGGCCCTTTTCCATGACGAT
>DASUVP010000252.1:0-7338 GCA_036378895.1 Sphingomicrobium sp. | reverse complement strand
ATTCGATGGACGCCGAAGAGGCGGCCTCGCTAGTGAATCCTGAAGCGTCCGTTGACGCATCCGAGCAACTTCAGCCGGTGCCGGTGAAGCCGACCGGCGATCTCGCCTCGATGGTTGCGCAGCTGCGCGGCTCCGATCCGGGCAGCCGCGAGCTCGAATGCCTCGCCGCCGGAATCTATTTCGAATCCAAGAGCGAGCCGCTGTCCGGCCAGCTGGCCGTCGGCGAAGTCATCGCCAACCGCGCCAATTCGAACGGTCGCTTTCCCTCGACCTATTGCGGCGTCCTGTTCCAGCGCGGGCAGTTCAGCTTCGTCCGCGGTCGTTCGTGGCCCGCGATCAACAAGTCCGGCCGCCAGTGGCACAATGCCGTGGCGATCGCGAAGATCGTCGATCAGGACCTGAAGGATAGCGCGGTCGGCAACGCTTTGTTCTTCCATGCGAAGCACGTGTCGCCGCGGTGGCGCCTGAAGCGTGTCGCGTCGGTCGGCAACCACGTCTTCTACCGCTAGAGCGGTTTTCGATATTCCGAGGCGGTACTAGCCAATCCCCGGATTGGCTGCGTTCCTGCCTTGTTCTAGGGTGGCCAGCAATGGCCACCCTTCTCGATTCGTGTTTCGTCGATGCTCCGCCGATCGCCGCCGACGTTGCGCGCGGGGTTACCCGGCTGTTCTGCCGCCAGGACCTGTTCGCAATCTGCGAAGTTCCGCTTCCGAACGGGAGGCGGGCCGATTTGATGGCGATCGGACCCAAGGGTGCGCTGACCATCGTCGAGATCAAGGTCGCCAAGGCGGACCTGCTCGGCGACATGAAGTGGACCGATTATCTCGATTATTGCGACCGCTTCTTCTGGGCGGTCCCGCCTGATCTCGCGTCCATCTGTGAAGGTGAGCGCTTCCTGCCCAATGCCGCGGGACTGATCGTTGCCGATCGTTACGATGCGGTGCTGGTGCGCGATGCGGCGGAGCGCCCGCTCGCTCCGGCACGGCGCAAGGCGGAATTGCTTCGCTTCGCGCGGCGGGCGGCGCGGAGGCTGTCGGTCCAGATCGACCCCAGCCTGGGCGACGATTTCTAGCGGCGAAGACTCACTTCAGCTTGAAGCTGTCGAGGTCTTCCTTCTTGGCCGGCGTCTTCTGGCCCGCCGCTTCGATGGCGGCGAGGATTTCGCGGTTGCGGGTGTCGCGCTTGGCGTAGTCGCGCGCGGAATAACCCGCGGCGGTGTCCTTCTTGTCGGGATCCGCGCCCTTGGCGAGGAGCAGCTTCACCGCGTCGAGCCGGCGCTGCTGGACGGCGAGAATCAGCGCGGTCTCGCCCATCCTGTTTGTTGCATCGACCTTGGCGCCAAGCTGCAGGAGCAGGTCGATTCCGTCGGTAAAGCCGACGCGGGCGGCGGTGATCAGCGGCGTGTCGCCGTTCGTCGCCGCGAGATTCACATTGGCACCCTTGCCGATGAGGAACCTGGTCCAATTGTCGTCACTGCGCGCGATGACGACGTTCAGAGCGGTCTCGCCTTTGACGTTGCGGGTGTTGACCAGCGAAGGCCGGGAATTGACCAGTTCGGTAGCCTTGTTGCCGTCGCGTTCCTTGACCGCCGTAAGGAACGGCTCCGCGTCCGACACATATTGCGCGGCCGACGGCGACGAAACCGCAACAAGCGCGAGCGCGATCAAAGCCAACCGATTCATAATGCTTGCCCTTTTATCCCCGGCTCCTTGAATGCGCCCCGATAGCAAAGCATGTCTGAACCTGTCATGGCCCCCGCCCACATTTCCTCCACCCCTTTTTGGGAAAAACCCCTGGCCGAGCTGGATCGCGGCCAATGGGAAGCCCTGTGCGACGGCTGCGGGCGCTGCTGCCTGCACAAGCTCGAGGATGAGGAAACGGGGCTGCTCTATCCGACCAACGTGGCCTGCGCGCTCCTCGACCGGAAGAACGGCATGTGCATCGATTATGCGCATCGCAAGAAGAGGGTGACGGACTGCGTGGTCCTCACCCACGGGAAAGTCGGGACGCTCGACTGGCTTCCCGAAAGCTGCGCATATCGGCTGCGGTCGGAGGGGAAGCCGTTGCCGGGCTGGCACTATCTGATTTCCGGAAGCCGCGAGACGGTGCACGAGGCGGGCCAGTCGACGCGCGGGTGGACCGTCAGCGAGGCGGACGTCGAAGAGCTTGAGGACCATGTCATCGACCGGCCGCTCTGAGGCCCTGTTCCAGCACGAGGGTTTGCCGCTGCCGGTCGAGATTCGCGGCGTGCGCGGCGCGAAGCGCCTTCGGCTGAGGCTCGACGAGAAGCGCGGCGTGCTGAAGCTGACGGGACCGCTCCGAATGAACCGCAAGGCCGCGCTCGACTGGGCGGCGGAGCAGCGCGGCTGGGTCGAGACGCAGGTCGGCGCGATGCTTCCGGCCGAGCCGTTCGTTTCCGGCGCGACGATCCCGATCGAAGGCGCGGAGGTTCGTCTCTTTTGGTCCGAGCAAGTGCCGCGGACTCCGAGGCTCGAAGCCGGGTGCCTCGAATGCGGCGGTCCGGAGGAAGGCTTTGCGCGGAGGATCGAGACCTGGCTGAAGCGCCGCGCTCTCGACCTGCTCTCCGCGGAAACGGCGCAGGCCGCCCAGCGCGCCGGGGTGACGCTTCGCTCGGTCTCGGTCGGAGATGCGGGGACCCGCTGGGGAAGTTGCTCCTCGTCAGGGCGGATCCGCTACAGCTGGCGGCTGATCCTCGCTCCGTCGGAGTTGCGGCGCTACGTCGTCGCCCACGAGGTCGCGCACCTGGTGCACATGGACCACGGCCCGAAGTTCAAAGCGCTGGAGCGACGCCTGTTCGAAGGCGACGCGGACGCCGCGCGGCTATTGCTGCGACGGGTCGGGGGCCGGTTGAAGCGGATCGGCCGGTCGCGGTGAGGTCGGCGCCGGCGGCCTGACCACCTGCGGCCGCTGCGGCTGCTGGCGCGGGGGCTGCTGCGGCCGGGCGCCGCCCTGCGGGAGCACCTGGTCGAGCCATTGCTGGTCGAGCTGACTGCCCGTCTGCGGCTGCTGCTGGGACTGCTGCTGATCGGGGACGTTCGGCATGGTGTCGACCGGCTGACCGGGCAGCGGATTGCCGAACTCGTCGACCAGCGGCTCGAAGGCGACCTCATTGCCGTAGAGCTCGTCCTCGGCGCCGAGGTCCCAGTCGGGCATCGGCACTTCGGTCTGGAAATTCTCGACCGGGCGGCGCGCGACGGCGACCCGCATGAAATCGTGGAAGGCGCGCGCGGGCGCGGTGCCGCCCTGCAATCCAGCGATCGGGCGCGCGTCGTCGCGGCCCATCCACACGCCAGTGGTCAGCCCGCTCGAAAAGCCGATGAACCAGCCGTCCTTGTTGGAGCTGGTGGTGCCGGTCTTGCCGGCGACCGGGCGGCCGATCTGGGCGGCGCGGCCAGTGCCCGTCATGACCGCCGCCTGGAGCAGATCGGTCATTTCCGCAGCGACCCAGGGCGCGACGAGCACCCGGCCTTCCTCGCTGTCCTTCTGGTAGAGCAGCTGGCCGTCGGCGGTGGACACCCGGCGGATCGCATAGGGGGCGACCGACACGCCCTGATTGGCGACCGAGGCGAAAGCGCGGGTCATGTCGATCAGCCGGACGTCGCTCGTCCCGAGCACCATGGACGGGAAAGTCGAGACGCTGCTGCTGATCCCGAAGCGGCGCGCCATGTCGGCGATCGTACCGAAGCCGAGCTGGGCGCCGATCTTGGCGCTCACCGTGTTGATCGACAGCGCAAAGGCTTCGCGCAGGCTCACCGGACCTCGGTGCGTGCGGGTCGAGTTGCGCGGGGTCCAGCCTTCGATGGTCACCGGCTCGTCGACGATCGTGTCGGTCGGCTTCATCCCCGATTCGAGCGCGGCGAGATAGACGAACAGCTTGAACGCCGATCCGGGCTGGCGCTCGGCCTGGGTGGCGCGGTTGTAGATGGAATCCACGTAATCGCGGCCCCCGATCATCGCGCGTACCGCCCCGTCGCGGTCGATGGACACCAGGGCGCCCTGTGCGCTGCCCGGGGTGTTGGCGGCGATCGCGCGCTCGCCGGCGGCCTGCATGTTCGGGTCGAGGGTCGTCCAGACCTCAATCGGCTCGCTGCTCTCATCGATCAACGTGTCGAGCTGCGGAAGCGCCCAGTCGGTGAAATAGCGGACGCTGTTCTGCTTGGTCGTCGGCTGGATCTTGATCGCGGCGGGATCGACCTGCGCGGCTCGGTCGGGCGTCACGAAGCCGTTTGCCACCATGGTCCGAAGCACAACTTCCGACCGGCTACGAGCCGCTTCGACGTCCGCGGTCGGCGAATAGTTCGATGGCGCCTTCACCAGCCCGGCGATGATCGCCGCCTCGCCCAGCGACAGCGTGCGCGCACTATGGCCGAAGAAACGGCGCGACGCCGCGTCGATGCCGTAGGCTCCGCCGCCGAAATAGACGCGGTTGAGATAGAGCTCGAGGATCTGGTTCTTGGAGAATTTCCGCTCGATCGCCAGAGCGAGCACCGCTTCCTTCACCTTGCGGCCGAAGGTGCGGCTGTTGGTGAGGAAGATGTTCCGAGCGAGCTGCTGGGTGATGGTCGATCCGCCCTGCGCCCAGCGGCCGGTGTCGATGCGCACCTTCGCAGCGCGGGCGACGCCGACGGGATCGACGCCGAGGTGCGAACGGAAGCGCTTGTCCTCGACCGCGACCATCGCGGCACGCATTTCCGGCGGAATCTGCTCGTAGGGCAGCCACTGGCCGAAGCTCGGGCCGATGTTGACCAGCACCGCACCGTTCGCGGCGCGAACGCGGATCATCTGGCCGAGGTCGGAGCGTTTCGACAGGTCCGAGTAGCTCGGCAGGTTGGCGTAGGCGACGGCGACCGCGACGATCAGCGCCAGGACCGCGACCAGCGCGACGTAGATGGAAGCCTTCAGCGCGGTGGCCAGCGGCCTGCGGGTCGGTTTCGGATCGGCGCGGGCCATCTTGGCTCGACGGATAGGAACTCGCGGGTCGGGGGACAAGCTTCAGCCTTTGCCGGGTGGCAGGTTGACGCCGGATTAACCCTGTTTTGAGGTTTGCCCAATAGCTCTTGCCTCATGGACGCGCGTTGGGCGCTCTCGATGTTCGGTATGGCGGCGGCGGCGATGCTGGCGACGAGCGATGACGCGCGCGCGCAGTGCCGCCTCTGCGAAACGCCGACGACGACACCCGGCGAAGCGGCGGAAAGCCCGATCGCATTGAAGATCGAGGCCGCGCTCGATTTCGACAGGATCGTCGTCATGGGCGCGGGCGAGGGCAGCGCGACCCTGCTTCCGGACGGAACCCGCCAGGTAAGCGGCTCCGTCGAGGCGATCAGCGGGCGAGCGATGGTCGGCGAAGCGAGTGTCGCGGGCGAGCCCGGCAGGCAGGTGCGGATCGACCTTCCCACGCGGATCGATCTTCACTCGGTCAGCGGCGGGCGGATCAGCATCGACAAGATCGTAACCGACCTTCCGGACGTTCCGCGACTCGATTCGACGGGGAGGCTCCGTTTCCGCTTCGGCGGGCGCATCCGCGTCAGCGGCACCAGCGACGGCGACTTCCGCGGCGACCTGCCTCTCACCGTCGAATATCTCTGAGAAACCTCCAAAACGGAGGAAATTCTTTCCGTTCCGGTAACCATGCCCTTGAAGCAAGCCGTAATCGGGTGGGGTTAATGCGTAAGTCACGGATGAGCGGACCAGCGGTTCGGCCACCCGCGAGATTTTTGGTTCGGAACAAGTGGGGATTCAATCATGACGAAACTTCTTCGTACGACGTGCCTAGTCGCGTCTGTTGCAGCTACGGCCCTGGTGGCCACTCCGGCTGCCGCCGCCCCGGTCGGCGCCACGACGCCCGCCACGGCGCGTGCCCGCATCGTTAAGCCGCTGACGCTGACCGCGACCGGCCAGCTCAACTTCGCCGACATCGTGATCCCGGCCGCCGGCGTTGCCGCGACCCGCACGATCTCGCTGAGCGACGCCAACGTCCGCGACTGCGCCGGCGGCGCCGTCGACGTGGTCTGCTCGGGCACCACCTCGGTCCCGACCTACAACGTCACGGGCACCAACCGCGAAGTGGTCACGATCTTCAAGACCGCGAGCCTTCTGAACGGTTCGAACGGCGGCACGCTCGCGTTCCGTCCGACGGGTGTTAACAGCGTCACGCTGCCCAACTCGGGCAACACCGGCGTGAACTTCACGATCGGCGGCGAGATCGACATCGTCCCGGCGACCGTTGACGGCCTCTACACCGGCAACATCAACGTCACCGTCGACTATCAGTAAGTCATCGGTAGCCCGAAAGGGCCAGACCGGAGGGGAAGGGGTCGCGGTTCGCCGCGGCCCCTTTTTCATTATCTTCGGCTGCGGAAACGGGCATGGTTAGCCGAATATAAACCACTTTGGATGAAACCTTCTCCGCGTACCTCCGGGGGAGAATTCGATGTCCGTGTTCCGTCTTGCGGCCCGCTCCGCGCTCCTTGCTCCGCTGCTCCTCGTAGCGCCCAGCGCCCAGGCCGGCGTCGGCGATCTGCTGGTCGCTCCGACCCGGATCGTGCTCAACGGAAGCCGCGGGACGGAGATCGTCCTCAACAATATCGGTGACGATGTGGCCACCTACCGGATCTCGGTGGAGTTGCGCCGGATGACGCCTGACGGAATGCTGCACGATGTCACCGCTCCGAGCAGCGCCGAGCAGCTCGCGCAGTCGATGATCGTCTATGCGCCTCGGCGCGTCACCCTGGCGCCGCGCGAGCCGCAGACGATCCGCATCTCGGCCCGGGCTCCCAAGGGCCTGCCCGACGGCGAATATCGCGCGCACCTGCTGTTCCGTGCGGTTCCGCCGCCGACGCCGGTCGAAGCGCCCAAGGACGTGAAGGGGATCTCGTTCAAGCTGATCCCGATCTACGGCGTGACCATCCCGGTCATCGCCCGCTTCGGCAATCTCGAGGCGAAGGCGGGGATCGCCGACGTGAAGCTGACCCGGGCCGACGGAAAACCGGCAGTGAGCCTTCAGCTCACCCGCAAAGGCGACCGTTCGACCTATGGCGAGGTGCGGGTAATCAAGGCGGGGGTCAAAGAGCCGATCGCGCTGCAGCGCGGCGTCGCCGTCTACACCGAAGTGGGCCAGCGCAGCCTCACCATCCCCGTCGACGAGAAATATGCGTCGGCGGCGTCCGGGCGCGTGACGGTCCAATATGTCGAGCCGAGTGACAACGGCCCGCTCACCATCGCCGAGACCGACGCGGTCCTGAACTAGGGCGGGAAAGTCCGATGCTCGGCGCTGGCAAGAAGCTGAGGGCGATTGCCCTACTCGGCCTGACCTGCGCC